>CAMFIW010000207.1 GCA_945952355.1 uncultured Phenylobacterium sp.
GGCTCCGTCCTTAGCCTGCCGACCGGGGTAGCCGACAACAACCTCTTCGTGCTCACCAACGGGATGTGGTCGTGGGCGTCCGCCGCACCAGCTGCGGGAACCTACACGATGACCGTCAGGCAGACGAACAGCCACCCGAACCTCCTGGGAAGCGGCACCCGTGACACCAGCTTCACCATCATCGTGAGCTGAATTCAGACGAGGTGGCGTTGACCTCCAGCGCCACCTCAAAGGGTTGCCAGCGACCGGTGGAAGGCCGGACCGTTACGTGAGGCTCCAGCCCTAGTTCCCCATCCAGCGCTGGAAGTGCTTGGAGAGTTTCAGGCCCTGGCGCTGGTAGTGGGAGCCCTGGTCGCCGTAGAGGCGGGCGGGCTTGGCTGTGAGGGGTTCGTAGACCAGGCGGGCGACCGTCTGGCCGTCCTCCAGCAGGAATGGCGTCTCGTGGCTGCGCACCTCTAGCACGCCCTTCGAGCCCACCGCCTGGGCCTCCTGCGTGCCGAAGCCCGGATCGAAGAAGCCGGCATAGTGCACGCGGAACTCGCCGACCGAGGGGTCGATCGGGGTCATTTCGGCGGCTTCCAGCACCGGGATCTCGATCGCCTCCTTGGAGGCCAGGATGTAGAACTCGCCCGGGTCCAGCAGCAGCTCGCCGCGCACTGGGATCAGCGGCTCCCAGAAGTCGCGCGGGTCGTGGCCGTCGACATGGTCCATGTCGATCACCCCGGCATGGCGGCGGCCTCGGAAGCCGGCGATGCCGTCCGACAGGTCGACGCCCACGCTCTTGACCAGCAGCTTCTCCGGCTGGCCGCGCTTGAGGCGTAGCTGGTTCAGACGGGTGCCGGTGCGCACCAGGATCGAAAAGGTCTGCGGCGCGATCTCGATATAGGTCGGCCCGTCATAGGCCTCGATCACGTCGTCAAAAGCCGGCTGGTTGTCGCTGAGCAGCCGCACGAACACGTCCACCCGGCCGGTCGAGCTCTTCGGATTGGCCCGCGCCGAGACGCCCGCCGGCAGGTGCAGGCGCTCCTGCAACTCGGCGATGTAGACGCAGCCCCGCTCCAGCACGGCGCCCTTGGTAAGGTCGAGCTCGTGCATCGCCACGTCCCTGATGCGGCTCGTCACCGTGTGGCCGAGCCGCGGCAGGAACGAGGCCCGCACCCGCCAGCAGCGCGCGGCCAGACGCAGGTCCAGGCTCGCCGGCTGGACCTGATCGTGATCGAAGGGTGTCGCCGAGGTGATCGCGCCCTGGGCGATCAGATCATCGATGGATTGGCAGGGGAGAATCCCCGCGCTCTGAGGCTCAGTCATTGTCGCCGGACACTCGCCGCCCCGGCCCCACTTGGCAAGCGGCGAGGCGCCGCGGCGGCGGTGGGAAGAAAGGGACCACGAAAAACACGAAAAGCACGAACGGCTCGGCGCCCCTCCGCGCGAAGCGCGATCCCTTCACCTACGCGCTCCCCGACCTTGGCGCATTCGTGTTGGTTCGTGTGGTTCGTGGTTCTCTTTCCCGCGGCCTCGCCGTCGCGGCGGCGCTTGAGGACTTGGGACCACGAAGCACACGAACCGACACGAACAGTTTGCCTGAAACTCAGCGGGACGATTGCAGGCGCGCTGGGCGCGCGTTCGTGTTTTTCGTGTTTTTCGTGGCTCGCTTTCCTTGACCTTCCGCCCCACGCCCGCTTGAAGCGGCCCACTGCGGTCGTGCGCAGGAATTCTGGCTTCCGCCAGCCCCCATGCCGCGCGATCAGCAGGCCTCAAGTTCAAAGGAGCGCCCCATGGCCGAGAACCCGCAAGACTGGCAGCAGGAGACCAAGCTGGTGCGCGGCGGCATGGCCCGCTCCGGCTATGGCGAAATCTCCGAGGCGCTCTTCCTCACCCAGAGCTTCTCCTATGAGAGCGCCGGCGCGGCCGACAAGCGCTTCTCGGGCGAGGAGCCGGGCTTCATCTACCAGCGCTTCGGCAACCCCACGACCCAGATGTTCGAGGACCGCCTGGCCCTGCTGGAAGGCGCGGAGACCTGCCGCGCCACCGCCTCGGGCATGGCCGCCGTCCATGTCGCCCTGATGGGCCTGGTCCGCGCGGGCGACCACATCGTCGCTGGCCGCGCCCTGTTCGGCTCCTGCCGCTGGATCCTGAGCGAGTGGATGCCGCGCTTCGGCGTCGAGGTGACCTATGTCGACGCCACCGACCTCACGGCCTGGAAGAACGCCTGCCGGCCCAATACCAAGGCCTTCCTGGTGGAGAGCCCGGCCAATCCGCTGCTGGAGGTGACCGCGGTCGGCGCGGTGGCCGAGATCGCGCATGCGGCCGGCGCCAAGCTGGTGGTCGACAATGTCTTCGCCACCCCGATCTTCCAGAAGCCGCTCGCGCTGGGCGCCGACATCGTCGTCTATTCGGCGACCAAGCACATCGACGGCCAGGGCCGCGTGCTGGGCGGCGCGATCCTGGGCTCGGAGCCGCTTATGACCGAGGCCTACAAGGACATCCTGCGCCACACCGGCCCCGCTCTGTCGCCGTTCAACGCCTGGGTCCTGCTGAAGGGGCTCGAGACGCTGGAGCTGCGGGTCACCCGCCAGGCCGAGAACGCCACCAAGGTCGCCAACGCGATCGCGTCGCACGCCAAGACCCAGCGCGTGCTCTTCCCCGGCCGGCCGGACCATCCTCAGGCGGCGATCATCGCCAACCAGATGACCGGTCCCGGCAACGTGGTGGCCTTCGACCTGGGCTCGCGCGAGGCCGCCTGGCGCTTCCTCGACGCGCTGGCCATCGTCGACATCTCGAACAACCTGGGCGACGCCAAGTCGATGGCCACGCACCCCTGCACCACCACCCACCGCTCCATGCCCGAAGCCGAGCGGCTGGAGATCGGCCTGACCGAAGGCTGGGTGCGGATGAGCGTCGGCCTGGAAGGCGCGAACGACCTCGTGCGCGACGTCAGCCGAGCCCTGGACGCGGCCTAAACCCCGGCGAAAGCCGGGGCCCAAGCGGCGCTTGACGACCCAAGCTGTGCGCTTCCGACCTCGGCTTGGGTCCCGGCGCTCGCCGGGACTCAGAAGACCCCATACCCCCCGTCGATCAGGAAGCTGTCGCCGGTGTGAAAGGCCGAGGCGTCGGAGGCGAGGTAGACCGCCATGCCGCCGAAGTCCGCCGGCTGGCCCCAGCGGCGCATCGGCACGCGCTTGATGACCTGGTCGTTGAACTTGTCGTTGCCCTGGGCGCCGGCCGTCATGTCGGTGGCGATCCAGCCAGGCAGGATGGCGTTGGCGCGAACCCCGTAGCGGGCATGCTCGACGGCGATCGCGCGGATCATCGAGATCACCGCGCCCTTGGTCGAGGCGTAGGCTTCGTTCCGCGGCGCCCCGTCCAGGGCCGACAGGGAGGAGATCACCACCAGCGAGCCGCCGGCCTTGTCGCCCTGGCCCGCCCGTTCGACCATGTGCTTGCAGGCCTCGCGGAAGGTGAAGAACACCCCGTCGAGATTGACCGACAGCACGCGGCGATACTGCTCGGTCGAGAATTCCGAGAAGCTCGGCGCCCCGCCGCCGACCCCGGCATTGGCGATCACCGTGTCGATGCGGCCCATCTTGGCCACCGCCTCGGCCATCCCGGCCTTCACCGCATGCTCGTCGGCGACGTCGACCACTTGGGACATGACGCGCACGCCGGTGGCCTTGAGCTTGTCCTCGGCGTCGGCGTTCTTATTGGGGTTCGAGCCCCAGACCACGACGTCGGCGCCGGCCTGGGCCAGGGCCTCGACCATGCCGAAGCCGATGCCGCCGTTGCCGCCGGTGACCAGCGCCACCTTCCCCGTCAGATCGAATGGCTTGTAGGTCATGGCCGCGTCTCCCCTTCAAACGATTGTTGGGACGCAAAGGCCTTGCTGCCGCGCGGATCGTCAAGGCGGATTTGACTTCCGTCAGGTCCGGCGCGGACCCTTCCGAAAACGCCTGGGAGGCCCCGCCATGCTGACGCTCTACGATCACCCGCTTTCGCCCTACGCCCAGAAGGTCAAGATCGCGCTGCGCGAGAAGGGTCAGACGTTCGAGGCGCCCCTGCCCGGCGGCCTGGGCGCCGGCGGAGCCCAGGGCGCGTTCATCAAGGCCAATCCTCGCGCCGAGGTCCCGGCCCTGGTCGACGGCGACGTGGCGATCTTCGATTCCACCATCATCCTCGAATACATCGAGGACAAATGGCCCCATCCGCCCCTGCTGCCGCGAAGCCCGGCCGAGCGCGCCCGCGTGCGGATGCTGGAAGAGGTGATGGACACCCACTTCGAAGCGATCAACTGGGGCCTGTCGGAGATCCGCTGGTTCCGCCGCGCCGAGGGGGAGCTCGCCGAGGCCATGACCGCCAAGGCCGCCCAGCAGACCACCAACTTCTTCGGCTGGCTGGAGAGTCAGCTGGAGACCCGCGACTGGTTCAACGGCGAGGCCTTCGGCTGGGGCGACCTGGCGGTGGTCCCCTACATCAACGGCTCGGTCGGCCACGGCAATCCGCCGGCCAAGGGGACGCAGCTCTCCGACTGGCTGGCCCGCGTCAACGCCCGGCCCTCGGTCGCCCAGACCAACGCCGAAGCGGTCGCCGTCTCGGCGGCCACCACCATGCCCAACGTCGCCGAGCTGGTGAAACAGGGCCTTTTCAAGCGCGAGTATCGCGACCATCGCCTGGAATGGATGATCAAGAGCGGCGGCGCCGAAGTGGTGATGGACGGCCTGGCCCGCGACAACATCCGCTTCAGCCCGGACTTCCGGTAAGCGGGGCGTGCCCTTGCCCTCTCCCCTCGCGGGGTCGGGTGAGGGGCCACGCGCTGTTTCCGGAGAGGCAGTAGCCCCCTCATCCGGCCTGCCTTCGCAGGCCACCTTCTCCCGCAAGGGGAGATGGCAAACCGCCATCGTCAGTCCGGCGCCCCGGGTTGGCTCACATGGCCGGAGCCGGTGATGTCCGTGGTGAGCTTGGCGGGCTTGGCCGTCAGGTCCACGTCGCCCTGGCCGGAAATATCCACCTTGACCGTTCCCTTGGGTCCGATCCGGGCGTGGCCGGAACCGGAGATGTCGAGGCGGGCGTCCTGCACGGCCAGGTCGGCCAGGTCGGCATCGCCGGAGCCGGCGATCTCGAGCGTGACGTCCTTGGCCTCGCCCTTGGCGGAGACGTGGGCGGCGCCGGAGATGTCGAGGACGAGCTTGGCCTGCTTGTAGTTCTCGACCACCAGGTTCTGCGAGCCAGCCAGGTCGAAACGGGTCACCCCGGGGGCGGTCATCTCGATTTTCAGCCGGGCGTCGTCATAGCCATGATCACGGTCGAAGGTGATGCGTCCGCCCTCCAGCCGCACCGCGGCGACGGCCTCGGACGGGCCCGCGATGGTCAGCTTGGTCTCGGGCCCCTGCGAATAGACGATGTCCGCCGGGACCTCGACCTCGAGGGTGTCGCCACCGGTCCAGGCCAGGACGCGGGTGGCATGGTCGCCCCAGGTCGGCTGGCCGGCATCGGCGTCCCGATCGCGCTTCCAGTTGAAGCCGCCTTCCTCGCCGCTGTGGACGACCTGCCAGTCGCGGATCAGGAAGGGACCGCCGGCCAGCGAGAAGGCGGCGACCAGGCAGCCGATGCAGAGCACGAAGCCGACGGCGGCCACGAGAACGAGCGTGCGGATCATGATCGTCTCCTAGCCGAGCGCGGGCTTCAGCAGCCGCAGGTGCAGCCGGCCGTACCAGACCAGCGCGTTGACGAAGCCGATGCTGGCCAAGGCCGTCAGGGCGCCCATCGAGGCCGATCCGGCCATCACACCCAGCGACGCCAGCATCACCGCCGCCACGTCGTTGTGGAAGAAGGGCCCGGCCACGAACACCACCGCCCCGCCGCCGAAGCAGACGATCGCGGCGATTGCGAAGCCGAACAGGGTCCCGGCCACCGCCAGGATGATCGGCAGCAGGAACAGCAGGTCGATTGCGCCCAATCC
>CAMFIW010000208.1 GCA_945952355.1 uncultured Phenylobacterium sp.
GAACCTCAGCCCCACCGACGGTGTCGCCCCTGTCGCCGCGGCGATCGCCATGAAGAGCGAGGCCCAGCCGGGTCAGGTGATGCGCGCCATTCGCTTCTCCCTGGACAGCTTCATCAAGGAGGGCATGCCCGGCACGCCTCCCGCCAGCCTGGACGAGGCCGTGGCCCGCTCCGTTCGGCGAACCCTCACCGATGTGGGGCTGCTCGGCGATGCGGTCACCGGCAAGAGCTTCAAGCTGGTCTACCAGCCCGTGGTGAACCTGAAGGACAGGAACAGCCTGCACCACCACGAGGTCCTGGTCCGGTTCGGCGACAACGCCAGCCCATTCCCCATGATCCGCATGGCCGAGGAACTCGATCTGATCGAGCCGCTGGACCTGGCGGTGGTCGAGCAGACCATAGAACGCCTGGCCGCCGACCCGAGCCTGCGCCTGGCGGCCAATATCTCGGGACGCACCATCACCAGCGGCGACTTCGTCTCCGCCGTGAAGGCGATGCTGGCGGCCAAGCCCGCCGCCGTAGGCCGCCTGATGTTCGAACTGACCGAGAGCGCGGCCATTGAGGACATGGCGCTCGCCGATCGCCACCTGCAGGCCCTCCGCGACGAAGGCTGCCTGGTCTGCCTCGATGATTTCGGCGCGGGAGCCGCCTCCCTCGCCTATCTCCAACAGCTCTCGCTCGACATCGTGAAGATCGACGGCCGCTATATCCGCGAGATCCAGCACGGCGGGCGCGAGAGCACTTTCATCCGCCACCTCGTCTATATGTGTGGCGAACTGGGGGTGAAGACCCTGGCCGAAATGGTCGAGACCCCGCAGGCCGAAGAGGCCGTGCGCAAAGCCGGAGTCGACTACGCCCAGGGCTGGCTGTACGGCGCGCCCACGGACCTTCCCCTCCAGCCCACGACTGCTGGGACCGGAAGCATCAACGCCCGCCCGGCTCTGCGCCGCGTGGGCGAAGTGGAGAGCTGGGGCTAGAGGTTCGCCACGCCCGGGAGGCCCCGCGCCACCCTCAGGCCTGCGCCGCGAGCCATTCGCCCATATGCCGTTCGAGCACGGTCATCGGCAGGGCGCCGGACAGCAGAGCCTGGTCGTGCCAGGCCTTGAGATCGAACCTGGAACCCAGCTTGGTCTCGGCCTCCTTGCGCAGGCGCGCCCAAACGGTATGGCCGACCTTGTAGCTGGTGGCCTGGCCTGGCGCGACGCAGTAGCGCTCGACCTCGCGCTGGGCCCGGGTCTTCGTATAGCCGGTGACGCTGACCATGTAGTCGGTCGCCTTCTCGCGGCTCCAGCGCTTTGAATGGATGCCCGTGTCGACCACCAGCCGGCAGGCGCGGAACAGGAAGCTCTGCAGGAAGCCGGCCTGGCCCAGCGGATCGCCATGATAGACGTCGAGGTCCTCGGCCGCGAGTTGTTCGGCATAGAGCGCCCAGCCCTCGGTGAAGGCCGAGAAGCCGCCGCCGGTGCGCCGGATGATCGGGATGCGGCCGCTTTCCTGCGAAATGGCGATCTGCAGGTGGTGGCCCGGCACGGTCTCGTGGAAGGCTAGAGTCGGCAGGTTGTACTTCGGCCAGTCGCGCGTCTCCTTCAGGTTGATGAAGAAGGCGGCGGGCCGCGAGCCGTCGAGCGCCGCGCCCTGGTAGTAGCCGTTGGACGCCCCGTCCTGGATGAAGACCGGCACCCGCTTCACCTCGACCTTTGCCTTGGGAAGCGTGGCGAAGACCTTGGGCAGCAGAGCGTAGGTGGCTTTGATCTGGTCGTTGAGGAAGGCCAGCATCTGGGCGCGGGCCTCGTCGGTGTCGGGATAGACCTGATCGGGGCGGTCGGTCAGCGCCGTCAGCCGCTCGGCCACCGTGCCGGTGGTGAGGCCCTGGCCCTTCAGCAGGGTGTCGAGGCGCGCGGTGATATCGGCCACCTGGGTTAGGCCGAGTTGGTGGATCTCCTCGGCCGACAGGTCGGTGGTGGTCGAGGCCTTCAGGGCGTCGGCATAGTAGGCTGCGCCCTCCTTCAGCTTCCAGATGCCGGCGTCGCTGGTCGCCTTGGCGCGGGCGGCGGCGACGACGGCGATCTGACGATCGAGCGCCGGGAACACCTCCTCGGCGACGATCTTGGCGGCCGGCGTCGCGTAGTCGGCGGTGAGGCCCGCGGCCTTGGCCTTGCCGGCCAGGGAGGTCACCAGCACCGACTTGTCGGCCGCGACGCCGCGCAGGGCCTTGAGCTGGCCGAGCGCCAGGTCGCAGACGAAGTCCGGCGGGACGACGCCGTTCGCGACGTCGGCCTTCATCCGCTCCAGGTCCTGGTCCATGGCCTTCGGATAGGCGTGCAGCCGCGAGAGCCAAGCCTGTGCGTCGGCGTCGCTGGCCACTCGGTGCTGATTGTCCATGAAGTCTGGGATGTCGCGGTAGGCGCCGCCCTGCTGGCTGATCACGTAGGGGCTGAAGCGGCCGCCGGCCGAACCGAACTTGTAGCGGTCGCCGGCATTGAGCACCGTCTGGTTCTGGTAGAGCACGACGTCGAGGTCGACCTTGGACGGGCCGGACAGGGCCTCGCGCTTGATCGCCTTCAGCGCCGAGACCCGGGCGCGGACCTTTTCGAGCCGCTTGGCGCGGCCCGCGGAGGAACGATCGTCGAGCTGGCCCTTGAGGGCGGCGCGCGCGCCCTTGTCCAGGCCGAGGCCAGTGGCGCGCTCGGGGCTGTCGTCGACCTGGTCCTCGAAGATGTTGTCGAGCAGGGCCTTCAGCCTCGCGTCTTCGTCGCCCTGCGCGATGGCTGGGGTAGCCGCCAGGGCCGCGAGACTCACCGAAGACGCGAGAAATGAGCGACGATCAATCATAGAATCAATGTCCTGCATCAAATTTCTGATCTTGACTGTGAACTGGAGCTGAGCGCGATTCCGCGGCCGCACAGCGGCGCTGAAGCTAGGTCGGCCATACCGCATGCGGCAAGGCGGCCCCATTCCCGCGCGGGTTAAATTCCTGTAATGCGGCCTCGCCTTCCCCTGACGCTAGGTCCTCGGCATTCATCCTGCCGCATAACCCTTTCGTCGCAATACGACCCTAATCTCGCAACACAGAGGCGGCCGACCGCCCGCCTAGGATTCGCCCCGCCTTGACCAAGACCGCCGACTGGAACCAGAAGCTCGCGCAATTCCGCAAGTCCGACCTGCGGCGCAGCGTCTTCGAACTGGCGCTGACGGCCGGGACCTTGGCCGCGCTGTGGGGCCTGGGCTGGTTCGCCTGGAGCGCCGGATGGTGGTGGGCGGCCTTGCTGCTGACCGTGCCCGCGGCCTTCTTCCTGGTGCGGATGTTCATGATCCAGCACGACTGCGGCCACGGTTCCTTCTTCGAGGACAAGGCCGCCAACGAGTGGGTCGGGCGCGCCATCGGCGTCCTTACCCTGACGCCCTACGACTACTGGCGGCGCACGCACGCCATGCACCACGCCACCTCCGGCAACCTGGATCGGCGCGGCCTCGGCGTGATCGAGATGCTGACCGTGGAGGAATACCTGGCCCTGCCGCGCATCAAGCGCCTGGGCTACCGGCTCTACCGCAACCCCTTCGTGATGTTCGGCCTGGGCCCGGCCTTCGTGTTCTTCATCCAGCAGCGGGTTCCGATCGGCCTGATGAAGGATGGCTGGCGTCCCTGGGCCTCGACGCTCGGCAACGGCGCCTTCGCGTTGGCGGGACTGGCCCTGCTCATTTCCCTCGTCGGCTGGGCGCCGATCCTGGTGGTCAATGCGGTCACCCTGCTGATCGGCGCGACGATCGGCGTGTGGCTGTTCTACGTGCAGCATCAGTTCGAGGGGGTGAGGTGGTCGCGGAATGGGACCTGGAAGCGCGACGAAGCCGCCCTGCACGGCAGCTCGCACTACGACCTGCCCGGCCCGCTGCCCTGGCTGACCGCGCATATCGGCATCCATCATGTCCACCACCTGTCGAGCCGCATCCCCTTCTACCGCCTGCCCGACGTGCTGGCGGCCCATCCGGAGTTGAAGGATGTCAGCCGCATCGGCCTGATGGAGAGCTTCAAGTCCGTGCGCTTGGCGCTGTGGGACGAGGCCGGCCAGCGGCTGGTTTCCTTCCGCGAGATCCGCGACCGCCCGCGGGTTCCGGTCGCCGCCGCGGCCTGACCTTCCCTAACGGGGCCCTCCCGTCGCGTCACCGTTGACACCGCGTCAGCGGGAGACGTGAACTGCCGCCCAAACCCTCGAGAGGTACGGGAGGCGGACATGGGCGCTTGGACATTCGCCGACGTGTGGGAGGCTATCGCGGCAAAGGCGCCCGACCGGCCGGTGGTCGTCCAGGGCCAGCGCGAGATCACCTGGGGCCAGTTCGACGCTCGCGCCGACGCGCTGGCCGCCCACATGATCGGCAAAGGCGTTGGCCACGAGGCGAAGGTCGCGGCCTATCTCCACAACTGCGCGGAATACCTCGAGACCTATTTCGCGGCCTTCAAGGCGGGGATCGCCCCGATCAACACCAACTACCGCTATGGCGGCGAGGAACTGGTCTATCTCTTCGACAACGCCGACGCCGAGGTTGTGGTCTTCCACGCCGGCTTCACGGCGACGATCGAGGCGATCCGCCCTCGCCTGCCGAAGGTGAAGCTGTGGATCGGCGTCGCTGAACCTGGGCACGTCGTTCCCGCCTGGGCCGACGACTACGACGCCATCGTCGCCAGGCCCGCCAGCCAGCGACCGTTCCGCGCGCCGTGGGGCCGCTCGGGCGAGGATCTGCTGCTGCTCTATACTGGCGGCACCACCGGCATGCCCAAGGGCGTGATGTGGCGACAGGACGACCTCTTCAACGTGATCGGCGCCGGCGGCCAGGCCGCTCGCGGCGTCGAGCCGGTGACCAGCATCCAGGAGGCCGGCGACCGGGTGAACCCGGCCGAGCCGGCGCCGGCGGTGTCGCTGATCTGCTGCCCGCTGATGCACGGCACGGGGCAGTTCTCGGCCTTCATCACCATGAACATGGGCGGCACGGTCGCCCTGCTGCCGTCACGCGGCTTCTCGGCCATCGAACTCTGGAACGAGGCCGAGCGGCTGAAGGCCGACGGCATCGTCATCGTGGGGCTGGCCTTCTCGACACCCATGCTGGAGGCGCTGGAGGCCAATCCGGACCGCTGGGACCTCTCCAACGTCAAGATGATGAGCTCGTCCGGCTCGATGTGGAGCCAGGAGAACAAGCGCGGCCTGCTGAGCTTCTGCGCCAACGCCATGATCTTCGACAGCTTCGGCTCGTCGGAGGCGGTCGGCATGGGCGCGTCGGCCTCGGCGCCGGGGGCGGAGGTCGAGACCGCCGCCTTCATGCTGGGCCCGAACTGCGCGGTCTTCACTGAGGAGGGCCGTCGGGTCGTCCCCGGCTCCGGCGAGCGCGGCCTGGTGGCCGTGTCCGGCTTCCTGCCGGCCGGATACTACAAGGACAAGGAGAAGTCGGACCGCACCTTCAAGGTGATCGAGGGCCAGCGCTGGTCGGTTCCGGGCGACTGGGCCGAAGTCAATACGGACGGCACGCTCAAGCTGCTGGGCCGCGGCTCGCAGTGCATCAACACCGGCGGCGAGAAGGTCTTCCCCGAAGAGGTCGAGGAAGCGCTCAAGACCCACCTGCACGTCCGCGACGCGGTGGTGGTGGGCGTGCCGGACGCTCGGTTCGGCGAGCGCATCTGCGCGGTGGTCGAGCCCGACGGCGCCCACGACCTGACCCTGGCCGACCTTTCCGAACATGTCCGCGCGCAGCTCGCCCCCTACAAGGCGCCGCGCGAGTTGGTGGTGGTGGACAGCATCGGCCGGGCCCCCAATGGCAAGGTCGACTACAAGGGCGTCAAGGAACGCGCCCTGAAGGCGCTCGGCGTCGGCGCCTGAAGGTCGCCGAACGCCGATCCATCGAAACGGGTTTGCCGTCGCACCCCTGACCGCTATCACC
>CAMFIW010000209.1 GCA_945952355.1 uncultured Phenylobacterium sp.
ATCCAGCACAGCCGCTCGTCCGGATGGAGGCGCAGCGTCACCTCCACATAACCCCCCAGCATGCGCCGCCCAAGGCCGCGCCCGATCAGGTCCGGCTCGCCGATGAACAGGTCGATGGCCAGGCCGTGTTCGACGTCGATCGTCTCGCGCCAGTCTGCCCAGTCGACCACGCGATAGCATTGCAGGTATCCGAACGGCGCGCCGTCCATCAGCGCCAGCGACGCTCGCGCCGGCGCCTCGCCTCGGATCCTGGGGCCGTACTTGGCCGCCACCTCCGCCGCCGTCGTGGGCCCCCGCTGATGGAAGGCTCGCAGGTGATCCCGGTTGAGCCAGTCAGTCATCAGCGGCAGGTCGGCCTCCGCCAAGGGCCGATATGAGATTTCCCGCCCCATTGCCCAGGCTCCGCCGTTTAATGCCCATTCTGCGCACATCGCGCGGACTACGGACTCGACTAACCCCAATCTGAGTAATTCGTAGAGAATTCGCCACGAGTATTGTTAAGCAACTGACGAAATCTCATGAATTTCTGCGAAATCCGTGAGGAAAACCGCCTGCGCGCGGATGTCGCAGGAAGTTCTTAACCTTTCGGTCGCTTTTTCTCAAATCACGAGGTTCGCCGAAACCTCGGAGCATCGGGGGCAGGGGCATGACGACGGTCGCGCTGACGGGACGACGCAAGCTTTCGCCCGGTGAAGTGGAGATGATCGTCTCCGCGCACGAGAAGTTCGCGTCCGGCCGCCCGGGCGGCAAGCGCGCCGTGCTGAAGTTCGTCGACATCACCGGCATCGACCTTTCCGGCCGCGACCTCACGGAGGTCGACTTCTCGGGCTCGGTGCTCGACGGTGTGAGGCTCGTGGGCGCGAACCTGGAACGCGCCAACCTGTTCGGCTGCGACCTCCGAAAATCCAATCTCACTCGGGCCCGACTCGTCCGCGCGGACATGCGCGGCGCCTGCCTGCGCGGTGCGAACCTGACCCAGGCCGATCTCACCCAGGCCGACCTGCGCGTGGGCCAGATCTCGATCCCGCATCCGTCCAAGGGTCTGTCTTCCCTGACCCACACCCAGCGCGAGGGTTCGCTCGACGAGGCCGTGCTCGCCGGCGCGACGCTCGACGGTTCGCAACTGAACGACGTCACCGCCTTCGCCGCCGACTTCTCCGACTGCTCGTTGCGCAACGCCAAGATGACCGGGGCCAACTGCCGCGGCGCCAACCTCTCGGGCGCGATCCTCGATGGCGTCGACCTCGGTGGCGCCAATCTGGAGGGCGCCAACCTGTCCTGCGCCGCCATGAACGGCGTCGACGTCAGCCGCGCGCGCACCTCAAGCACCACCAACCTGGCCGGCGTGATCGTCGCGCCGACCGAGGAGGCCATCGCCAGGGCGCCGGAGCTCTGGGCCCGCGCCCAGGCCAACCACGCCTGGGTGGTCAGCGGCGGCAAGCAGGGCCAGCCGGCCAATTTCGACCGCGAGGACCTGCGTCCCCTGGCCGGCAAGCTGAAGGGTCTGAGGCTCACCGCCATGTCGGCCAAGGGCGCCTGCATGGTCGGGCTCGACCTGTCCGGCGCGCACCTGCAGGGGGCCAATCTCGACGGCGCCGACCTGCGCGGTGCGGTATTGTTCCAGGCCGACATGCGCGGCGCGCGTGCCTACCAGGCCACCTTCATCAAGGCCGATCTGCGCCAGGCCCTGCTCAGCCCCTTGCCGCTCGGCGCCCGCGAAACGCCGTCGAGCCTGGTCAGCGCCCAGCTCCGCTACGCCCAGGCCCGCCAGGCCGATCTCGCCAAGGCCCATCTCGACGGCGCCGATCTGCGCGGCTGCGACCTGACCGGGGCCAGCCTCTCCGAGGCCAGCCTTCAGGGCGCAGACCTGGGCGCCGTCATCGGCCTCGAAGCCGCGCTCGCCGCCTGACAAAAAGCTCCGCCGTCCGGCGAGACGCCGTCGGCGGAGAGGGGGGGAGTTCCGTTGCGGCCGGGCCCTAGCCCGTCTCGCCCTTCGACGCCTGCTCGACCAGCCGCCCCATCGCCGCCAGATAGGTCGAGAACGCCTTGCGGCCGGCGGCCGTGATGCGGATCCGCGTCAGCGGCTTGCGGCCGAGGAAGCTCTTCTCGATCTCCACATAGGCCGCATCCTCCAGCTTCCTCAGATGGACGGAAAGGTTGCCCTGGGTGGCCTGCAATAGGGCCTTCAGCTCGTTGAAGTCGGCCACTTCGGCGCTCGACAGATAGGCCATGATCCCCAGCCGGATGCGGCCATGGATCACGTCGTCGATGCCGCCGATGTCGAAGGCGTCCATCGGGTCAGGCCGTGGCGCGATTGCGCAGCATCAGGGCGCCCGGCACGGCCATCCAGAGGATCAGGCTCCCACCGCACACCACGAGATAGTTCACGCTGTCGAGGGTCATGCCGAGCCCGATGGCGCTCGCATACCATCCCGCCGCGATGATCCCCATCCAGGGCCTGCGCCGCAGCAGGGCCGCCACCATCCAGGCCGCCCCCTGGAGGGCGAAGACGATGGCCGGATAGATCATCCAAATGGTCATGCTCCGATGACCGACCGCCGCCATGGCGAACACCGCCACCATCACGATGTTGGTCAGGCCCACCGCCGTGAACACGGTGCTGATGGCCCGGTTGGCCGTGCCCAGCATCGGCCCGCTCCGCTTGCGCCAGATCAGCAGGGCCAGCATCGGCAGGAACACCGCCGTGAAGCCAAGGCTGATCGCCAGGGACCAGCCCGGCGACAGAACGATCCAGCCCTTGAACTGGCAGAAGTGGAACAGGCACTGGGCCCCGTAGATCAGCCCACCCGCCAGATAGGCCTGGCCGAAGGCCGCCCACTGCATGCTGGGCCCGTCGACCAGCGCCTTCATGAAGGCGAGGTCGGCTTCGACGTCTTGCAGCTTGGTGGTCATGGGGGGGCTCCGGCCGACTCGATGATCTTAGAGGAAGCGGGCGGCGCCGGGGATGCGCCGCAGGCCCGCCGTGGTGACCCAACTCAGGGCGACGACCAGAGCGAATACGAAGGCCCCCTTCGCGACGCCCGGCAGGTCTGCCGGCAGTATGGCGAGCTGCACCCACGATGCGATGGCGTAGTGGACCAGGTACATGCCGTAGGCGTTGGCCGACAGGCTGTCCCAGATACGGCCGGCCCGGCCGGTGAAGCGCCGGAAGATCCCCATCCACATCATCGACATGGCCGCGCAGGTGGTCCCGAAGGCCAGGCCGCCCAGGCCCAGCCAAAGCGCGTGCGGCTGGCCCTTGGAGATCCCAGCGGCCACGGTGACGGCCAGTGCGGCGGCCAAGGCCGGGACGGCGACCAGGATCCAAGTCCACCAGCGGCGGGCCAGCGCGCCGCCCTTGGCCAGCAGGCCGCGGTCCAGGCCATAGGCGCCGATCCCCATGCCGACCATGAAGTACAATGGGTAGAGCACGACCCGGCTGCCCTGCAGGGCGAACGGGCCGAGGTTCAGCCAGTCCAGCGGGCCGAAGATGGCGCACATCGGGATGTAGGCGGCCGCCGAGGCCAGGGCGAGCCACAGCAGGAACCGTCCGGGCTTCCGGTCTGCGCCGACGCCAAGCCGCGCCAGGCTGGCGATCGCCTTGGGCGCCGTGGCCTGGACCAAGGCCGCCAGGACCGCCAGCCCCATCAGCACGCCCAGGAACCAGGCCGGGCCGGGGTTCCAGACCCCGAGGCCCAGCCAGGCCTGGACGAAGCCTGCCGGTCCGCCGGTCCCGCCCGTGACCAGATAGGCGGGATAGTAGGCCAGAGGCGACAGCAGTCCCGCGCTTACGACGAACGGGACGCCGAGGCGGCTCAGCCGTTCGCGCAGGAAGGCGGCCGGCCCCTTTCGCTCCAAGCTGGCCGGTGTGAACAGGCCCGCGATCAGGAACATCAGGGCCATGAAGAACATGTCGTTGGACATGACCAGCAGCGCCCAGCCGATCCAGGTGTGCGTCGGGTCGGGCACGGGGAAAGCGCCCCACATGTAGGGCGGGGCGGTGAAGCTGGTCGAATGCGGCATTCCGGGCATGAAGGCGATGACCGAATGGTGGGCGAGCACCAGGAGGGTCACGAAGGCCCGCAGGTAGCCCACGGCGTGGTTGCGGTCGGCGGCGATGGAATGTGGCGCGACCTGGGGCTGCGGCAGGTCGGCGAGACGGGCTTGAGCCATGAGGCGATCCTCCTCCTCTATGGTCGCCAACATGAGTGAACAAGTTTGCTTTGTAAACTAGTCTGTTATGAGTTTGACTTCGTAGCCCTTGCTGTCCTCCTCCTCCCCCCCCCGCCCCCACTGAGGGGGAGCGGGCAGGGAAAAGGGGAAATCCAGCGGCTTCGGCTGCTCGGACGCGACGATCTAGGCCGGTTCCGCCACCGCGCCCTCGGGCGCCGGCTGGCGGTCGGCGAAGCGGGCGACCACGGTCGACACCGCCATGTGGCCGGTGACGTTGCAGGCGGTGTCCAGCACATCCGGCAGCGAGGCCGTGGCGATCAGCAGCGGCAGGAAGTCCAGCGGCGCGCCAGCCGCCTGGAAGGCCGGCGCTTCGGCCGCCCACAGCACCGCCGCCGCCGGCAGGCCGGCGATGCCGACATTGGTCGCCACCACCACCGCGGCCATGGCGACGATCTGCGCCGCCGTCGGCGTCAGGCCGGCGGCATGGGCGGCGAACACGGCCGAGCCCGAGATCAGGGTCACATTGCCGATCCGGAAGATGCTCACCGCCAGCGGCAGGACGGTCCCGGCGTTCTGGCGCGACATGCCGAGCTTGGCCTGCGCCGCCTCGATCATCGCCGGCAGGGTGGCCATCGACGAGGTTGTCCCCGCCGCCACGGCCTGGGGTCCCGCCGCGGCGCGCGCGAAGGCGATCGGCGACACACCGCCGCCGATCCAGGCCACCAGATAGCAGGCCAGCAGGGCGAGCGCGACGAGCGCCGAGGTCATCACCACGGCCTGGGCCACGACGCCCGCGATCGCCGCCCCGCCGGTCAGGGCGACGCCCAGGGCCAGGATGAAGATCCCCGCCGGCGCCGCGGCCAGCACCCACGCGACGATCACCGTCATGGCGCGCGCCACGCCGTTCAGCACATCGACCACCGCCCCGCGCTCGCGGACGCCGATCCGGCCGAGCGCCAGGCCCAGCACCAGGGCGAACACCACCAGGGCGGCGATCTGGCCCTGGGCGGCGGCGGCCACCGGATTGGTCGGAACCAGCGCCACGAGCTGGTCGGCCAGCGGCGGGGCGGGCGGCGGCGCGCCGGCCACCACGCCACCGCCGACGTGAGCCACCGGCGGCCAGGCGCGCAGGGCCAGCGTCATCAGAAAGCCCGAGGCCAGGGCGGCGGTCAGCGCGAGGCCCGTGAACAGGGCCAGCGCGAAGCTGATCACCCGGCCGCCGCCGCGCCGCGCCCAATCGGCTGCCCCGACGGTCACCAGGGCGAAGATCATCGGCGCCAGCGTCATCTGCAACCCCGCCAACCACAGATTGCCCAGGGGTTTCAGCGCCGTGGCGAGGTTGGTCAGCGCCTCGACATGGGCGAGGTTCAACGCCGCGCCGGCGCCCAGGCCGAGCGCGAGCGCGAGCAGGCTACGGCTCGCGCGACCGCCTTGCGGATCGGTGTGCATCGGCGCCCCTCCAGCCCTCGCTGCGAAACGCCGACGCTGCGGACCTTCCGTCCGCGGCTCAACTGCACTTTTTTGATCGAACCTAGGGCTTCGGCTTGTGGCCCACCGCCCAGACATAGGCCGACACCGCGTTCAGTTCCTCGGCCGAAAGCTGGGCGCCGCCCATCGGCGGCATCGGCGCCTGGAACTTCTTCGGCTGCGCCACGCCCTTGCCGATCGCCTCGTGGATCGAGGCCAGGGAGCCATCGCCCCACAGCCAGGTCCCCGCGGTCAGGTCGGGCCCCACC
>CAMFIW010000210.1 GCA_945952355.1 uncultured Phenylobacterium sp.
CGCCGGTTGCAGGAGGCCGGTCGCGATCTCGCCCAGTATCTGGCCCGCTATGGCGTGCGGCCGCTCGGCCTCTACGCAAAGGGTGGCCTCTGGTTTTCCGAACCGCTCGAGGTGCTGCGCCTGATCATGACCGGCCGGCGCGAGCGCGTGCCCCTGGTCCGCGGCCACCTTGGTGGCGCGCTTCACACCGCCCGGCTGATCTTCGGTCGCGAAGCCTTGGAAGTCCGGGACGCAACTGAGACCCGCTATGCGGGGATGTTCGGGATCAAGGAATACCCTGCCGCCACCCGGCCAGGCCTTTGGAATGGCCTGCTCTCGGCCCGTTTCCCGCTGGTCGCCAGCCATTCGTTCAGCTTCCTGTCGAAGGCCGCCGCCCGCGCGGTGATGGAACGCAAGCAAAACCAGATGCTCTCGGCGCGGGACCGCGCCGCCTCCCAGGTCGAGGGCCTGAGCGACGCCCTGGACGAGCTGATGTCGAACCGCTTCGTGATGGGGGACCATCAGGGCTCGGTCATGGTGCTGGGTGACAGCCCGGCCGACCTCGCCGACCACCTGTCGAAGGCGCGTGCCGTCCTGGCCGATTCCGGCCTCGTCACCGCCCGCGAGGACCTGGCGCTCGAGGCGGCCTTCTGGGCGCAGCTGCCCGGCAATTTCGCCCAAAGGGTTCGCCCGGCGGCGATCACCTCGCTCAACTTCGCGGGCCTCGCCCCCTTCCACGCCCATCCTGCCGGCCAGGCCGACGGCAATCACTGGGGCTCGGCCGTGGCCCTCCTGCGCACCTCGGCAGGCTCGCCCTTCCACTTCAACTTCCATGTCGGAGATCTCGGCCACACCTTCATCTGCGGGCCCTCGGGCTCCGGCAAGACGGTGGTACAGAACTTCATGCTGGCGCAGCTGGAGCGTTACGGCGCCCAGCAGGTGTTCATCGACAAGGACCGGGGCGCAGAGCTCTTCGTGCGCGCCTGCGGCGGGACATATCTGACCTTGCAGGTCGGCAAGCCGACGGGCTTCGCGCCGTTCAAAGCCCTTACGGACTCCCCGGCCGACCGCGCCTTCCTGGGCCAACTCGTCCGCCAATTCGTCGGCGGACCGGGAAACGTCCTGTCCATCCGGGACGAACGCGCCATCGAGGAGGCGATCTCGGCGCTCGCCGCCTTGCCCGCGCCTCAGCGCTCGATCTCTGCCCTGCGCACCCTGCTCGGCCAGCGCGACGCCGGCGGGATCGGAGCGCGGCTGGAGCCCTGGCGGCGCGGGGCGCCTCTGGGCTGGGTGTTGGACAACGAGGACGACGCCCTGGGCTTCGAACCCAGGTTCCTCGGATTCGACATGACCCATGTGCTCGACCATCCCGAGGTCCGCACGCCGCTGATGATGTACCTCTTCCACCGGCTATCCGCCCTTGTGGACGGCCGCCGGCTGGTCATCGACATCGACGAGTTCTGGAAGGCGCTCGGCGACGAGGCCTTCCGCGGCCTCGCCCAGGACGGCCTTAAGACCTACCGCAAACAGAACGCCTTCATGGTGTTCGGCACCCAGTCGCCGGCCGACGTCCTGCGCTCGCCAATCGCCCACACGATCCTGGAGCAGTGCGCCACCAAGATCTTCCTGCCCAACCCGCAGGCGGCGGAGCGCGACTATGTCGAGGGCTTTGGCCTGACACGGCGGGAGTTCGCGCTGGTGCGCGAAGAGCTCCACCCGCAATCCCGCCAGTTCCTGATCAAGCAGGGCCTCAATTCGGTGGTCGCCGAACTCGACCTCACCGGCCTGGATGACGACCTCGCCATTCTGTCGGGCCGCACCGAGACCGTGGCCCTGCTGGACCAGATCCGCGCCCGTGTAGGCGACGATCCGGCCCGCTGGCTCGAACCCTTCCATCGTGAACGGAGGCCCCTCCCATGACATCCCGCCTCGCCGCGGCCGCGGCGCTCGCCCTCATGCTCACCACCAGTTCCGGCGCCCAGGCCGCCATGCTGGTCTACGACCCCACCAGCTATGCCAAGCTGATCGAACAGGCGAAGACCGCGCTCGATCAGCTGGAGTCGCTCAAAGCTCAGATCACCCAGGGCAAGCAGCTCTTCGACAGCCTCAACTCGGCCTCGGGCATTGCGACGATCGCCGCCGACCTCGGCGTGCCGCAACTGCGGGAAGTCCTGCCCGACGTCACCGCCCTGGCCGCCGCCGCCAAGGGCGACTTGAAGGACCTGGGCGCCATCGGCGAACGCGCCGACGCCATCCGCGCCGCGGCCCGGCTCTACACCGCCGTCACCGGCGATCCCCGCGGCGCCGATCTGGAGGCGGCGGGCGAACGGGCAGCGCGCGATCTCGCCCTGGGCGAAGCCGTCGCGACCGCCGGCGCCAAGCGCCTGGCCGGCCTGGAATCGATCAACGCCGCGCTAGCGGCCGCACCCAATGCTCGCGCGGTCCTCGACCTTCAGGCCCGCGCCGCCGCCGAGCAGGCGATGATCGCCAACGACCAGATGCGGCTTCAAGGCCTCGCCATGACCCAGCAGGCCGAACAGCGCCTGCAGGATCAGCGGGATCGCGAGCGGATGATGGCCGATCTCGAGGCCTCGAAGGCCATCTTCAAGCGGAGCTTCTGATGCGGGCGCGATTGTTCCTGATCGGGTGCGCCCTGCTCGTTGGGTGCCAGCCGGCACCCAGGAGCGCCAGCTACTTCAAGGCGAATCACGACGAAGCCCGGCGCGTCGCCGGCGCCTGCAAGGCGGGGCGAACGCGCGGCGCCGAGTGCGACAACGCCGAGGCAGGTGTCGCCGACGCTCAGATCGACGCTGACATGCAGGTTTTCCGCAGAGGATTCTGAGCCTTGGAACCGTCATTTCACGTCTTCCAGCCCGCCTATGCCTTCGTCGACGGCAAGCTCGACCTGTTTCTTGGCGAGCGCGTCGCCGCGGTCATGGCGGAGGTCTCTGGACCGCTTCGTGCGGCATTGGTCCTCTATGTGATCCTCTATGGCTTTGCGATCCTGCGAGGCGCGATCAGCGAGCCCGTCGTCGACTTCGCGATCCGCAGCCTCAAGCTCGCCCTGATCTATTTCCTGGCGACCACCAGCGCGTACGCGACCTGGGTCACCGACCCGTTGTTCCACGGCCTTCCAGATACGCTCGCCCGGGCCGTCAGCGGCGGCAGCGCAGGCGACCCAGGCGCAGATTTCGACGCCTTTCTGTCCCACGCAGGCTACCTGGCCGGGACAATTTCCGAGACGGCCACACCCGTGAACATCGGGCCGTGGTTCGTAAGCGCCACCGTCTATTTCGTGGGGGCGCTCGCCGCCGCCCTGGGATTCGGCGTGGTGATGATCGCCAAGATCGCGCTCGCGCTGCTGATCGCGCTCGGCCCGATCTTCATCGCTTGCTCGCTGTTCGAAGCTACCCGCCGCTACTTCTTCGGCTGGCTGGGCCAGGCCATCAACTACCTGATCCTGTTCGCTCTGATCCTCACCGTCTTCCAGCTGGTGCTCTCGCTTATCGCGAGCCAATGGCCCCAGATCGACACCGGCAACGCCATGGCCGGCGGCTTGGCCTTCATCGCGCTGTGCCTGCTCGGCGCGATTTTCTTCCTGCAGACCCCCGCCATAGCCGCCGGCATTGCGGGCGGCGCCAGCGTAGGCCTAGCCGATTTCGCCAACGCGGCGCGCATGGGCGGCGCTTCCCCCCCAGTCGCCCCCCAGGCCGCGCAACGCGCAGCGCCCAGCGGCGGCGGCTCGATCCGCCCAGCAGGAGGCCGCGCATGAGATCGATCGCCCTCAGCCTGTTGCTCGGCTTGTCGGTAGCAGGCTGCGCCCACAGTCCATCTGACAGACCGCCCATCTGCGATGGCCGTCACCTGCGGCCCGCCAATCCCTATGGGTCGGTCCTCATGCCGGCAACGCCCGCGTCGAACTCGTCCCCGCCGAAGGGTGATGCGCGAAAGGCGCCCCCGCCGAAGGCCATTTCCCCCGACGGAGGATGCAGCTGATGAACAGCGCTCCGGATCTCAAGGTCTATTTTGACGAGTCCAAGAGTTGGAACGCCGATCGCCTCCAGGCCGCCGAGCGCTCGCGCAAGGTGGCCTGGACGATCGCCGGCCTGGCCGGAGTACTGGCAACCGTGGCGGTCGGCGCGGTCGCCGCGCTGGCGCCGCTCAAGAGCGTCGAGCCCTATGTGGTGCGGGTGGACCGCACGACCGGGGCCGTCGAAGTGCTGACCGCGCTAAAGTCCGCTCAGCCCGTCACCTATGACGAGGCGGTCACCAAGCATTTCCTGGACGCCTATGTCCGCGCCCGGGAGAGCTGGCTCGCGCCGGCGGCGGAAGCCAACTTCCGCCAGGCCGCGATCATGTCGACGCCGGTGGAACAGCAGCGGTGGGCCGACCAGTTCCGCGCCACCAATCCGCAAAGCCCGCAGATACTCTATGGCGCCGGCGGCGAGGCCCAGATCTCGGTCCGCGCTGTGAGCTTTGTCGCCCCCGGCGTGGCCAATGTCCGCTTCCACCGGATCGTTCGTCTCGGCCAGCAGGTCACCGAGAGCGATTGGATCGCCACGGTCGCTTACGCTTACACCAAGGCGCCGCTGGCCGAGGGCGACCGTCTGCGCAATCCGCTCGGCTTCCAGGTGTCGAGCTACCGCGCCGATCCGGAGGTCGTCCGATGATCCGGCCCGCTGCATCCGTCCTCGCCCTGGCGCTGGTGATCGCCACCTCCGCCCAAGCGGTTGAGACGCCCAAGGGCGGGCCCGCCGACCATAGGATCAAGGTCGTCGACTACGACCCCTGGCAGGTGATCCGAGTGACCGGCGTCTTCCGGACCGCGACCCAGATCCTGCTGGGCGAGGACGAGACCATCCTGCATGTCGCCCTGGGCGACACCACCGGCTGGGACGTGGCGGCCGAGAAGAACATTCTGTTCGTGAAGCCCAAGGCGCCCCGGGCGCCCACCAACCTGATCGTCACCACGATGCGCGGGACGCAGACGCGCAACTACACCTTCGAACTGGCCACCCGCGCCGGCGCCTCCAGCGCCGCAACGCCCGACACGGTCTTCGTCCTGAGGTTCCGATATCCGGAGGACGCCAAGGCCCAGGCCCACGCCGCGATCAGCGCCGAGGAAGCCCGCCTCGCCCAGACCGTCCTGCAGCTGAAACTCGACCGCGCCGTGGTCGAGGGGCCGCGCAACCTCGCCTACGCCGTCCAAGGCTCAGTGGACCTCCAGCCCTCCGAGGTGTCGGACAACGGCCGGTTCACGGTCCTGCGGTTTCCGGGCAACCAGGCCCTGCCCGCCATCTACGAGGTGGACGGCTCTGGAACCGAGGCCCTGGCCACCTTCGACGTCCGCGGCGAGTTCGTGGTCGTCCACGGCGTCGCGCGCCAGCTGCGCCTGAGGCGGGGCCGCGAGGTGCTCTGCATCTTCAACCAGGCCTACGCGCCCTATGGCGCCAATCCCGGCACAAGCACCGCCGCGTCGGACGTGCGGCGCACCGAGAAGGCGACGCCATGAGCGACATCCATGTTCCGACGCAGCCCATCGTCGAGGATCCGAGGCCCGAGCCGCAGATCGACCGCACGATCTCGCCGGTCGCGGGGCGTCTCGCCCCGCGCCGGGCGGGCCAGGTCCTGGTCATTGTAGGGCTCGTCGCCGGATGCGGCCTGTTCCTCGCGGCGACCTGGAACGACGGCCATGCCAAGGCTGGCCAGCGGCCCCTGCCCGCCGCCCGCCAGGTCGTCCCGTTCGAACCGCTGGCGGCGCCGCAAGCGCCCACGCTGTCGAACCCCGGCGCGGATGCGCCGAACCTCAAGGCGCCGGACGCCGCGACGCCCCAAGCCGCAAGGACGGGGACCTGTCTCTTATACACATCTGACGCTGCCGACGATATGCAGTGTGTA
>CAMFIW010000211.1 GCA_945952355.1 uncultured Phenylobacterium sp.
ACCATGGCGGCGCGACGCCGAGCGGCCTGACCCTGCCGCCGGGGGCCCTCACCTCCGCCCCCGGCCGGGCCGCGCCGCCGCCCCAGGCCGCCGCCGCCCCAGGCGGGTCGGCGAGCCTCGCGCGCATCACGCCCGGGCGCGAACCGGCCCTCGAAGCCGCCATCGCCGAGGCCCTGGAGACCGGCCAGCCGGCCCGCTGGAACGACGAGGAGGGCGTCTATTCCGGCAGCGCGACAGTCGTCGCCGGCCGCGGCGACAGCTGCCGCACCTACAGCTACACCGTCCGCCGCGGCGTCGAATCCTGGACCTCCCCGCCCCGCACCGCCTGCCGCGACGAGAACGGAGACTGGGGCCGCCTCTGATCCTCGCCCCGACCGTTCAGCGGTCGACCAGGGCCTGGTGGGTCGCCGGGTAACGTTCCCCCGGCACGATCGGCGTTCGCGCCAGGGCGTCGCCGATGCGGCGCAGGTCCTCGTGCGACAGCTCGACGGCCGCCGCGCCGATGTTCTCGCGCAACCGGGTCGCCTTGGTGGTGCCCGGGATCGGGACGATCCACGGCTTCTGGGCCAGAAGCCACGCCAGGGCGATCTGGGCCGGGGCGACTCCTCGCTCCGCCGCGAGGGTCGCGACCAGATCGATCAGGGCCTGGTTCGCCCGCCGGACGTCCGCGGAGAAGCGCGGGGTCACATTTCGGAAATCGCCCTCGGCGAAGGCGGTGTCCGGTGTGATGGCTCCCGTCAGAAATCCCTTGCCCAGGGGAGCGAAGGGCACGAAGCCGATGCCCAGTTCCTCCAGCGCCGGTAGGATCTCCGCCTCTGGCTCGCGCCACCACATCGAATACTCGCTCTGCAGGGCGGTCACCCGTTGCACCGCGTGGGCCCGACGGATGGTTCGAACCCCGGCCTCCGACAGGCCGAAGTGCATCACCTTGCCCGCCGCGATCAGCCCGGCCACCGCGCCGGCGACCTCCTCGATCGGCACGTTCGGGTCGACCCGATGCTGGTAGAGCAGGTCGATGCGGTCGGTCCTCAGGCGGCGCAACGAGTCGTCGACGACCTCGCGGATATGCTCGGGCCGGCTGTCGACGCCCTGCCGGCCCGCCTTGACGGCGAACCCGAACTTGGTGGCGATCACAACCTCGTCGCGGACCGGGGCCAACGCCTCGCCGACCACCTCCTCGTTGGTGAACGGGCCATAGATTTCCGCGGTGTCGAAAAAGGTGACGCCCTGGTCCGCGGCCGCGCGGATCAGCCGGACGGCCTCGCCGGTCTCGGTGACCTGGCCGTAGCCCGAACTGAGGCCCATGCAACCCAGGCCGATGGCCGAGACGGAGAGCCCGGAGGCTCCGAGTTGGCGCTGCTGCATCTTCATGCTCCTGATCTGTCTTGCCTATTGGTCGGCGGTTTCGCCGAACACCCGCCGCGCGACCCCGACCGCGGTGGCCGCCGTGGGCCAGCCGGCATAGAATGCGAGATGGGTGATCGCCTCGACGAGCTCTTCGCGCGTGACCCCGTTCTGAAGCGCCAGCCGTAGATGCGTCGGAAGCTCGTTCGTCCGATAGAGCGCCACCAGCGCCGCGACGGTCACCAGACTCCGGTCGCGCGGCGACAGGCCCGGTCTGCGCCAGACGTCGCCGAACAGCACCTCGTCCGTAATGGCGGCGAGCGCCGGGGCGATGTCGCCCATCGCCAGATGCGCGCGGCTGGAAGCGCCGGTCATCGTCGATCTCCTCGAAATGCCGCCCCACGGCGCGGGGCGTCGATCGAGACTTCAACTAGGCGCTAAGCGGTCACGCGATAATCGGCTAAATACGGCATGTGCTTATGAATTATGGTCATGAATGTCGCGCGCTGAACTTTCCGAACTCAACGCCCTCCTCCTGGTCGCCGAGCTTCGCAGCTTCACGCGCGCGGCCGCACGCCTGGGTACGTCGCAGTCCGCGCTAAGCCATACGGTGCGGCGGTTGGAGGAGCGGCTGGGTGTCCGCTTGCTCACGCGCACGACCCGCAGCGTCGCGCCGACGGAGGCCGGCCAGCGCCTCATGGACTCCTTGCGGCCGGCCCTCGAGGAGATCGACGCGAGGCTCGACGATCTGACGGCGCTCCGCGAGAGGCCGGCCGGCACAATCCGCATCACCGTCAGCGAAACCGCCGCCGACACCATCCTGTGGCCTGCGCTCGCACGATTCCTTCCCGACTATCCCGACATCCAGGTCGAGTTGGTCGTCGACCAGGCGCTCACCGACATCGTCGCCGGCCGCTTCGACGCCGGCGTGCGCCTCGGTGAGCACCTCGAGAAGGACATGGTGGCGGTGCCGATCGGGCCGCCGCTGCGCATGGCGGTGGTCGGAGCGCCGGCCTATTTCGCGCGCCGGACGCCCCCGCGCACCCCGCACGACCTGTCGGACCACGACTGCATCAACCTGCGCCTGGCGACCGCTGGAGGGCTCTACGCCTGGGAATTCGAGAAGGATGGCCGCGAACTCAACGTGCGGGTCACCGGCGCACTGACCTTCAGCCGCGCGCCCCTGACCGTCCGCGCTGCGGAGGACGGCTTCGGGCTCGCCTGCGTTCCGGAGGACCACGTCGCCTCGCGTCTCGCCGAGGGCCGCCTCGTGCGTGTGCTGGAAGACTGGTGTCCGCCCTTTGCGGGCTATCACCTCTACTATCCCAGTCGCCGGCATCAGCCCGCGGCCTTCGCTCTCCTGGTGGACGCCCTTCGGTACCGCGACGCCTAGGGACGCCGGTCCCCAGGTTCCGTTCCTCAGGCCGCGGCGTCCTTCGGACGCGCGCGCCAGCGGGCGATGCGGCCTTTCACGATGGGCCCCCATTTGGCCCGAAACCGTCGGACGGCCTTCTCGGCCCGCTCGGCGGCGACCACCGCCGCCCCCACGGGGGTGCAGGCGATGATGAAGGTGTCATACCGGTCCTCGCGGTCGGCCCACCGCGCCTTGTAGTCCTCCTGGGTCAGGCGGAAGTCGAGGTCCAGCCCGCGCGACATGGCGAGGCGCGCGCAGTCCTGGATCAGCAGCATGCCCGGCGAGAAGTCACGATAGGCGGGGTCGTAGGTGGTCACCACGTACTCGCAACGCCGGTCCCCGTTGACCAGCACACAGGCGGCGATAGGGGTTCCGCTGAGCGCCAGCACCCAGACCTCGAGCGGATCGACGCCAGCGCCGGCCGGCCGGGCCGCCAACGCGTGGAAGAACGCTTCCCCCTGGTCGCGGCGCAGCCATCCGCTGGGGTCGCGACGGCCTTCGAGCCAGGCCCGCTTCTGGGCGAAGATCCAGTCGATGGCCTGGGGTCCCCGCTCCGGTCCGGACCAGCGCTCGAATGTCACCTCGCCCGTCTCCGAGAGCCGCTTCCGCGCGGTCCGAAGCCAGTTGGTCAGGCTCTTGGAAGTCGCACGGAGCCAGCGGTCGGGGTCCGTGTCCAGGCTGGTGCTGGCCACCAGGGAAAGCGCCGTGCCCTCGCGCCGAAACGCCGGGTCGCGGGCGATGAGCCGCGCCTCGGTGGAACCCTTGATCGGGGAGTCGATAGCGGCCCCTCCGAGCCGATCGTCCTCCGTCCAATTGCGGACATTGTAGACGCGCAGGACATCGGCGAGGCCCTTGGCCGCCGCGAGCCCCGCCTCATGGGCGGGCGCGAACGCCGGGTCCCGTCTCAGGATCGGACCGGCATAGTCCTCGTTGGCGCCATAGCCCAGGTGGGTGGCGCCGCGCCCGAGGCGCTCCGGAATGGTCTGAAGAGGCCACAGCAGGGCGAGCATGCCGTCCTGCCGGACCTCGATCACCGCCAGCCGACGATCCTTCGACGCCGCCCCGGCGCGCCATGCGGCGATCACATAGTCAGGCGCCAGGGAGCCGGAATGGTCGTAGGCAGTGCCCCGAAGAAGTTCCTCCCACTCGGCTCTCAGAGCCTCGACCGCCGTGATGTCGTCGTGAACGACGACGGAGATTTCAGGCGCGCGCGACATCAGCGCGTCCGGTCGATCAGACAAGACGCGCCCTTGACGGACCGCCTCCGGGTCGTCCGCCGTCTCTTTTGACGCCATGTCTTCGCTCAGCATCACCCACCCTGGTATCGCGGCGAACGCGCCGAAGATGGAAAGGTTTCCGCTACAAAGTCTTTCGAATTCGGAATCATTGTCACCCCGAAGACTCACACGACCTACCAACGCTCGAATATTCGATGGGTTGCGATCAGAGGTTTTATTCTTCGTTTCGCCATTTGATTGATCAAGTTCGGCGAGTTCGCCCGTCCACCATCTGCTCTACTCGCGATCAACTATCGCATCGAGCGCACGCGGAGCTCGAATTAGCCGCCACCTTCCGACCGGCCGGCCCGCGGTGGTTCCACGCCTCGCCAGGTCGTTGCGCTTCCCGCGCGCGCCCGGCATCGTAGGTCGTGCGCCGGTGTCGGTCGCCGGCGTGGCCCCGTGCGTCGGAGTGCAGGATGAACGCTCGACTTGCCGCCCCGCTCTTCGCCCTCGCGCTGGCGACCGGCGCGGCCGCTCAGGATGAGCACCACCACCACCCGGCGCCCGAGCGCCTGGGCGCAGTCGACTTCCGGACCAGCTGCGCGCCGGCCACCGCGTCCGCCTTCGACCGTGCGGTGGCCCTCCTCCACTCCTTCGCCTACGAGGACGCCGACAAGGGGTTCGCCCAGGTCGCCGCGACCGACCCCTCCTGCGCCATGGCTCACTGGGGACGCGCCATGACCCACTACCACCAGCTCTGGGACGTGCCGGCCGGGGCCGGCCTGGCGGCGGGCGAGGCCGAGATCGGACAGGCGGAGGCCCTCGCCGCCAAGGCCTCGCCGCGCGAACAGGCGCTCATCGCCGCCCTTGGCGCCTACTATGCCGACACCGCGACCACGCCCCACGCGGTTCGCGCCCTGCGCTATTCCGACGCCATGGCCAAGGCGGCGCGGGAAAACCCAGGCGACGACGAGGTCGCGACCTTCTACGCACTCTCGCTGGTGGCCACCGCCCCTCCGTCCGACCGCACTCACGCGCGCCAGAAGCGGGCCGCCGACATCCTGGAGCCGATCTGGACGCGCCAGCCCGACCATCCGGGCGTCCCGCACTACCTGATCCACGCCTATGACAGCGCCGAACTCGCTCCGCGCGGCCTGTCCGCCGCCCGAGCCTATGCGAAGATCGCCCCCTCGGCGCCCCACGCCCTGCACATGCCCTCGCACATTTTCACGCGGCTGGGCCTTTGGGACGACTCGATCGCCTCCAACATCGCCGCGCGCGACGCCGCCCGCGCCCAGGGCGATGTGGGCGAGGCCTTGCACGCCATGGACTACCTTACCTACGCCTATCTCCAGCGCGACCGGGCAGCCGACGCGGCGAACGAGGTGGCGGGCCTCGCCAGGCTGACCGGCCTGTCGGGCGCTGTCTTCAAGATCGGCTATGCCGGCAACGCCATGCCGGTGCGCCTGGCCGTCGAGACCCGCGACTGGGGGAAGGCTGCGGGCCTCCAGCCCCTGCCCGGCTCGACACCCCAGGTCGCCGCCCTCGTCTGGTGGGCTCGATCGCTCGGCAAGCTGCGGGCGGACAAGCCCGGCTCGGCGGACGACGACATCGCCCAGATCGCAGCCTGCCGAGACGCGCTGGTCGCCGCTAAGGATTCCTACTGGGCGGCCGAGACCGACGCCTTGCTGCAATCGGCTCAGGCCTGGCGTCTCGCCGCGGCGGGCGACGGCGCGGCGGCCGTGGCGTCCATGACTGCCGCCGCCGACGAAGAGGACGCCCTTGAGAAACTGCCGCTGACGCCCGGCCCCGTCGTGCCGGCCCGCGAACAGCTCGGCGAGCTGCTGCTCGCC
>CAMFIW010000212.1 GCA_945952355.1 uncultured Phenylobacterium sp.
AGGGTCTCTATTGGTCGATGAACGCCGCGCCGCGCAACGCCGCGGACCCGCAGTTCACCGATCACTACTTCACCGGCGACTATCCCACCCGCCTGCTCGACCGAGAGATCGCCGAAGGGCGCAACGACGCGGCCGAACGCCAGCTCTCCTTCCTGGTCGACGCGTGAGCGGAGCCCCGGCCGGCGGGATCCTTTCCCGCCTGAAGCCCGACTGGTACATCCTGCTGATCGTCGGCATGGTGGTGCTGGCGAGCGTGCTGCCGGCGCGCGGCGCGGCGGCGCCGGCCTTCGGCCTCGCCACCAAGATCGCCATCGGCCTGGTTTTCTTCCTGCATGGCGCAAAGCTCTCGCGCGAAGCGGTGATCAAGGGGGTGACCCACTGGCGGCTTCACCTCCTCGTGCTGACCGCGACCTTCATCCTCTTCCCGATCCTGTGCGTCGGCCTCGCCGCCCTGCCCCCCTGGATCACCCCCGTGGCGCTGGCGCCCGGGATCGTGTTCCTGGGGTGCCTACCCTCGACCATACAGAGTTCGATCGGCTTCACGGCCATCGCGCGCGGCAATGTGGCCGGCACCGTGGCCTCGGCGACCGCGTCGAACCTGCTCGGCATCGCGCTAACCCCCCTCCTTGGCGCCCTCTTGATGCACGGCCAGCACGGCGGGCTGTCCCTGCAGTCGGCGCAGTCCATCGTGGTGCAGTTGCTGATCCCCTTCGTCGCCGGCCAGGTGCTGCGACGCTGGATCGGCGGCTGGGTCGCCAAGCAGAGCAAGCTGCTGTCCTATGTGGACCGCGGATCGATCCTGCTGGTGGTCTATTCCGCTTTCTCGGAGGCCGTGGTCGGAGGCATCTGGAGTCGGGTCGGCGCCCTCGATCTCTTCCGCCTGCTGGTGATCTGCGCCGTCCTGCTGAGCCTAGTCCTGCTGGGTACGCTCGCCGCCGCGCGTCTGTTAGGCTTCAACAAGGAGGACGAGATCACCATCGTCTTCTGCGGATCGAAAAAGAGCCTGGCCAGCGGCGTGCCCATGGCGGGGGTGCTGTTCCCAGGCGCGGCGCTTGGTCCAATCCTCCTGCCGATCATGCTGTTCCATCAGATCCAGCTCATGGCCTGCGCCGTGATCGCGCAGAACTATGCCCGCCGCCGCGACACGGCGGCGGACACCACCGCTCAGACCGTCTAGAAGCCCACCATGACCGACAAGACCCTGCCGCTCGACGGCCAGATCGCCCTCGTCACCGGCGCCTCGCGCGGCATCGGCCACGCCTGCGCCCTCGCGCTCGCCAAGGCCGGAGCCCACATCGTCGCCACGGCGCGCACCCAGGGCGGACTGGAAGCTCTCGATGACGAGATCAAGACGTCGACCGGCCAGTCGGCCACCCTGGCGCCGCTCGACCTCGCCGAGCCGACAGGCCTCGACCAGCTCGGCTTCGCCATTCACCAGCGGTTCGGCCGCCTCGACCTGCTGGTCCACTGCGGCGCGATCCTTGGCCCGCTGACCCCAGTCGCCCATCTCGATCCCCCGGCCTGGGACAAGGTGATGGCGGTGAACGCCACGGCGACCTATCGCCTGATCCGCGCCACCGAGCCGCTGCTCAAGTCCGCGCCAAAGGGGCGCGCCCTGTTCCTCACCACTGGACGCGTGGTGCGCCCCAAGGCGTTCTGGGGGCCCTATGGCGCGTCGAAGGCCGCGATGGAGCACATCGTGCGCACCTGGGCCGACGAGCTCGAGAACACGCCGGTCCGCGCCGCGCTGGTCGATCCGGACGTCATGCGCACCCGGATGCGGGCTGAGGCCATGCCGGGTGAAGATCCCGAAACCCTGCCCGACCCGTCCGAGATCGGCCCACTGATCCTAGAACTTGCACAGGCGGATCTGGGTTCTCCGAAGGCTACCGTCTTGTTTTCGGAGTGGAAGCAGCGGTCCGCGACGCCCGCTTCGGCTTGACCCCCGGGCGCGACAGCTTCTGCGCGCGGCCCTTCGGCGCACCGGAGGGTTTCGCCTTGGGCGTGTAGGCCTTCTTCGGCTTGGCCGCCGCGCCGGCCTGCGCCTTAGCCGCGGCCGCGGCGCGAGTCTTCGTCGCCAGCCCGGTCTTGGCCTTGTTGCGATTTGGCCGCGGCGCGTCGGTCGAACCGCCGGACTTGGCCTCGCCCTCGGCGAAGGGATTCTTGTTCGACTTGACGGTGAGGCGCATCGGCACGCCCGGCAGGTCAAAGCTCTCGCGCAGCGAATTGATCAGATAGCGCCGGTAGTGGTCTGGCAGCTGGTCGGCGCGGCTCGCGAACATCACGAAGGTGGGGGGACGGGCCTTGGTCTGGGCCATGTACTTCGGCTTCACCCGACGGCCGTTCACCGCCGGCGGCGGGTGGCGCTGAATGGCGAGCGCCAGCCAGTCATTGAGATCGCGCGTCTTCACCTTGGTCGACCAGTCGCCATAGGTCTTGAAGACCGCCGGCATCAGCCGGTCCAGCCCACGTCCCGTCTCGGCCGAAAGCGCGACCAAGGACGAGCCGCGCAGTTGCGGAAGCACGCGGCCGGCCGTCTCGTTGATTTCCGCGAGCGTCGCCTGGGGATCGATCACCAGGTCCCACTTGGTCAGGACGAAGACGAGCCCTCGCCCCTCGCGCTCGACAAGATCGGCGATCTGCAGGTCCTGGATCTCGAACGGATGCGTGGCATCCATCACCAGGATGACCACCTCGGCAAACGTGATTGCGCGAATGGTGTCGGCAGTCGAAAGCTTCTCCAGCTTCTCCTGCACCCGCGCCTTGCGCCGCAAGCCGGCGGTGTCCACGAGGCGGATCGGGCGCCCGTCCCATTCCCAGTCGACGGGAATGGCGTCGCGCGTGATCCCCGCTTCCGGGCCCGTCAGCAGGCGATCCTCGCCGATCAGCTTGTTGATCAAGGTGGACTTGCCGGCATTTGGCCGTCCGACGATGGCGATGCGCACCGGCTTCTCGCCCAGTTCCCCATCGACGATCTCATGATCGTCGGAATGGGCGGCGACGGCCTGATAGAGGTCGGCCATTCCCTCGCCGTGTTCGGCGGAGATCGCGATGGGTTCACCCAGGCCGAGCGCGAAGGCCTCGTTCACGCCGATATCGCCCTGCTTGCCTTCAGCCTTGTTCGCGGCCAGCACGACCGGCTTGTCCGCGCGGCGCAGGATCTCCGCGAAGACTTCGTCCATGGGCGTCACGCCCTCTCGAGCGTCGACGACGAAAAGAGCGACGTCGCATTCCAGGATGGCGAGCTCGGTCTGCGCGCGCATCCGCGACTCGAGGCTGTCGTCCGTGACGTCCTCGAACCCCGCCGTGTCGATCAACTCCAGGTCCAGGTCGCCAATGCGGCCGGTTCCGAACCGGCGGTCTCGCGTGACCCCCGGCTGGTCGTCGACGATGGCGAGCTTCTTCCCTGCGAGCCTGTTGAACAGGGTCGATTTGCCGACGTTCGGCCGTCCTACGATCGCGAGCCTGAGGGCCATGACGCCATCGTCTTATCGCAGCGCGATGAGTTTGGCCTCATCGGTCACGACATAGATGGTTCCATTCAACGCGATGGGCGCGATCAAGACCGGTTCGCCGAGATCGACAGACTTCTCGACGGCGCCCGTCTTGGCGTTCAACGCGACGAGTTCGCCGGTATCCGAGGCGGTGATCAGCTTGCCGCTGGCCAGCAGCGGGCTCGACCAGAGGGGATGGACGATGTTCTTGCCCTTCTTGCCCTCCCCCAGCTTGTTGAAGAAGGCGCCGCGCACCTTCTTCACCCGACCTTCGCTCAGGTCGCGGATCCAGTAGACTTGGCCGGTCTCGCGAGAGGCGCAATAGACCTTGCCCCCCTTGTCGACGACATAGACCACGTCGCCGGCGGGCCAGGGCGAGGTGATGCCGGTGATCGGCAGGGTCCAGCGGGCCTGGCCGGTGCGAAGATCGGTCGCGGCGAAGACGCCTGAGTGGCTGACCGCGAACACGTCGCCATTGTAGATCACCGGGCGACCGGGAATGTCGCGAATTTCGGAGAGCGCATTGGTGCGGCTGGCGCGCGAGAGCGCCTCGTTCCACAGGTCGTTGCCGTTGGCGGTGCGCAACGCCACCAATTCGCCCGAGCCGAACGAAGCGACCACGGTGTCGCCAGACACCGCCGGACTGGACGCGGCAAGGATGCGCGCCGATTCCGAAAGCGCCTGATAGGTCCAGCCATCGGCGCCCGTCGCGGCGTCGAAGGTCAGCAGGGTGTTATCGATGGCCACGACGAAGACCCGCCCGCCGGAGATCGTCGGGGCGGCGTGGATCGGCTGTTCGGTGGCGGTCTTCCAGATCGCCGCGCCAGTGTGGGCGTGCAACTCGGCCACGAAGCGATAGCCGGACGAGACCACCAGCTTGCCGTCAGCGATGGCGAGCCCGCCCCCGAAGGCCTCCTTGTCGCGCTTGTTCTTCGGACGCAGATCGACCGACCAGACTTCGGCGCCCGACTGGGCGTCATGCGCCGAGACTCGCGCCTCGCCGTCCATCACGTAGACCTTGCCGTTCACGGCCACCGGCGGAGCGGTCACATAGGCGCCGCGCTTGCTCTTCTGGCCGAAGGCGCGCTTCCAGGCGACGTTCAGGCCAGGCGCCTGAACATGCTCCATCGCCTGCTCCGGCGTACCACCGGGCAGAGGCCATTGGTTCACCGCCTTGGGGTCGGGCAGGAAGAAGTCGGCGCCCTTCAGGCCATCGGCGACCTCGATCTTGTCGTCGAAGGCGTTGATGGCGATCCGATTCCCCGCCGATGCGGTTTCCTTCGGGCCCTTATCGCCGCGATGGAACGGATTGATCTTGCTCACGGTGGAGCAGCCGGTCGCGGCCAGGCGGGCCGTCAACAGGAGGACGAGAAGGCCGTTGCGGCGCGAGAACGCCATTGAGCGGTCGGGTCTTGCCGTTGAGGCAGTTCGAGAGCCGAGGCGGGCGCCGCGGCGGGCTGCGGGGGCGGCGGCAGGGCCAGCGCGGCCTTGGCGTCCGCCGGGACGAGCTTGGCCGACCCCGAATCGATCAGGGCCATGGCGGCCTTGGCGCGATTGCGGGCGCCGTCCTGAGCGTCGGGCGAGATGGAGATCACGACGAAGTCGCCTCGTGCGCCCGCCGTGTCGCCTGCCATGAGCTTTGCGAAGGCCAAGGCCTCGCGCGCTTCGATGCGATAGGGGCGGTCCGGTTTCATCAGGGGGTCCAGGCGAGCCTGGATCTCCTTGTAGGATGCCGTATCGAGCAGGGCGAAGGCCGCCTTCAGGCGCGCAGAATCCGCCAACATGGGCTCGGGCGAGGCCGCCGCGGCTTCGTCGAACAGCTTCACCGCGCCAGCCGTGTCGTTGGCCTGCAGCTTCAAACCGCCAAGGTGCTGCAGGGCGAGCGCCTTGTAGGCCTTGGATGGACCTTGGGACACTTCGGTCCAGAGAGTTTGGGCCTCGATGGTGTGACCCTTGTCCATTGCGTCGAGGGCCTGGGCATATTCGTTCGACGCCTTGGCTTCGGCTTTCAGGCGGTTGTCGTCCCAAAGCTTCCAGCCGATGGCCGCCGCCAGCGCCAGGGCGAGCGCGCCAGCAGCCCAAGGCAGGATCTTCAGCGCAAGCGCCTTGTAGCGGTCGGAGCGAAGTTGCTCCTCGACCTCTTCAAAGACATCGACCACTTATGGAAACTCCGCTCGACGGCGCATCAGGAATAGAGCGGCGGAACCTATAGCGGCGGCGGCCGCGCTGCAACGTCGGGTTCCACCCCCCCGCCCGTCTGGCCGCCAAGCATGGCCGAACCGTGGCCGTTCATCCCTCGCCTGACATGAATCGCTCGAAGGCGTCCTTGTGG
>CAMFIW010000213.1 GCA_945952355.1 uncultured Phenylobacterium sp.
GACCAGCAAGGTCAGCCCCGTCCCGCCGTCCAGCAGCGCCTCGACCGCGGACCGGGCCTCCGGCGCATTCCGCCGCCAGTCATCGAGCTGCAGCACGATCAGGTGGCCGAAGGCGTCCAGCCATCCGGCCAGGCGCACGACGCCGTCGATCACCAGGGCGGACCCTTCGCGCCGCCCCACGGCCATGTCCGACGACGGCCCCGCCGCGGCGGGAAGGCCCAGTCCCAGGCCGATCCGCGCCAGGACGGCGGCGCTCGGGCCCAGTCGCGCCGACAGGTCGGCCAAGGCCGCGCTGGGTTCGTAGAGGCGGTCGAGAGCCGCTTCGGCCGCTTGGCCCAAGGCTTGGACCAGGGGTTCAAATGGGGACTGGGCGTCGCCCTGCACGAACTTCCCTTGACCGGTCAGCGCCCCATCGGCGGCCATGGCCTCGCGCGTCGCGCTGGCCAGCGCGGTCTTGCCCGCCCCGGCCGGCCCTCGCAGCACGACCAGGCGTCGATCCGGATCATAGGCCGCCGCGCGGAGTCGGCGGAGCTCGTCGCCCCTGCCGATGATCGCCGCGGGCATGCCCACTCCCCCCCTCACCTTGATCGCCCGCGCCCGACTGTCACGAATTTCACGATCTCACCGATCAATGCCGAATTCATCTGGAACTCGTTCGCCAAACGGGCGAGATCGTCTTGGGACGGTCGACCGTCACGAATAACGTCCGCGGACCTTGATGGCCACGCTAGGTCGCACCAAGCCCTGTCCGAGCTCGGCGCTCGACGGAGCGGCCACCGGGCCAGGACCAAGGAGGTCGCTCCGATAGCCATGATTTCGTTGAGCCCCCGCACGGCCGCCAAGGCATTCGCCGGCCTGACCGCCCTCGTCGTGGTCTTCCAGGTGTGCCTGGCGTTCGGCGCGCCCTGGGGCGAAGTCGCGATGGGCGGCACGTTTCCTGGCCGCTTCCCGCCGCCAATGCGCGCGATGGCGCTTCTTCAGGCCCTCATGCTCATCGGCGTTGCGGTGATCGTGCTGAGCCGGGCGCAGGTGGTTCTTGCGGGATGGCGCGCCGCGCGATGGCTGGCGTGGGGGGCGGTCGGCCTATCCGGCGTCGCATTGATCCTGAACCTCATCACGCCCAGTGCGCTGGAACGCTTGATATGGGCGCCGGTGGCCTTGGGCTTGTTTCTCACGTCATTGCGGGTGGCCCTTGCCCCTACCCCGCCTAGCGCCTCGGCCCCCACCTAGTCCGGCGCCCCTCCGGAATCCGAAACCAGCGGGTCGGCATGAACGTCTCGGCCCGTCTCCCAGGCCCCGCCGCATCCTGGACGCCTGAAGCTTGTTCCTTGGGGGGAGCACCTGACGCCCGGGGCCGAGACGGCCCATGGCCGCGCACCGCACTTCCCCTCTTCGGCGCCGAGAACAGGCGAACGATCGTTCTTGGTCCTGTGACGGCGGGCAATCGCGCGATCGCGCGCCGCAGGGCGGATTGGGTGACCGAGGACGTCGTTCGGCCGATGAGCGAGGAGAGGATGACGCTGCTCGCCAAAAGGGGGGCCAGGGCGCGTCCTTCAGCGGAGTGCTGCGGGCCAGCGACGCGCCGCGAGGCTCGTTCCACGATCACGTTCCAGGCAGCGAGGAAGAGTTGGTCATCGATGGGCTGGACCCGGGCGCGGAGCGCGCCTTCGCAGGGATCGAAGCCCTCCAGGCGACGGCGAGCCGGTCGCCGCCGGATGGGGCAAGCCAATGCGAGGCCGCGAGCCCGTGGGATTTCAGCCTGTGTTCCGCAGACCGGCGGCGATCCCGTTGATCGTCAGGTGGATGCCGTCGAGCACGGCCCGGTCGGTGTCCCCGGCGCGGCGGCGCCGGATCAGTTCGATCTGCAAATGGTTCAACGGATCGACATAGGGGAATCGGGAGCGGATCACCGCCGCCAAGTCCGGATTGTTGTCCAGCAGGGCGGACTGGCTGGTGATCGCCATAACCGCCTCGACCGTCCGGTTCCACTCGGCGCGGATGTCGCCGAAGATCCTGTCGGCCAGCCCGCGGTCCTCCACAAGGCCCGCATAGCGGCCGGCTATGGCCATGTCGCCCTTGGCCAGCACCATCTCCATATTGGCGATCGCCGAGGTCAGGAACGGCCAGACGGTGTGCATGTCGCGCAGCTGGCCCAGCGAGACGCCGGCCTTGGCCACGGCCGAACCGAAGCCGTACCACCCAGGCAGCAAAGCCCGAGATTGCGACCAGGAGAACACCCAGGGGATGGCTCGCAGACTCTCGATGGTGCGCTGCGCCTGTCGCGCCGTCGGCCGACTGCCGATATTGAGATCGGCGATCTCGCTGATCGGGGTGGCGGCGAAGAAATAGTCCGCGAAGCCCGGCGTCTCGTAGACCAGGGCGCGATAGGCCTTCATCGCCTCGCGGGCCAGACTGTCCATGGCCGCGGCGTCTCTCGCGGACAGCTCTGCGCCCGGCGGAGGACGGAGGGAGGCCAGGACCACGCCGGAGGCCAGAGTCTCGAGGCTCTGCCGTGCGATCTCGGGATCGGCATACTTGTTGGCGACCACCTCACCCTGCTCGGTGATGCGGATCCGCCCCTCGATGGTGCCGGCAGGCTGGGCCAGCAGAGCGTCGTAGCTGGATCCGCCGCCACGCCCCACGGCGCCGCCTCGACCATGGAACAGTTGCAGCCTCAGCCCCGCCTCGCGCACCACCGCCGACAGCTCGACGGACGCTTGATGAAGCGCCCAGGTCGACGTCAGGTAGCTGCCGTCCTTGTTGGAGTCGGAATAGCCGATCATCACCTCCTGGACGCCCACGGGCTCCAGCAGTTGGCGCACCATGGGCAGGGCCAAGTAGCGGCGCATGATGTCGGGCGCGGCCTGAAGGTCTGCGATGGTCTCGAACAGGGGCTCGGCGAACACCACCGTGCGCGCCGGGGCGCCCGGCGTGAACAGCCCGACCTCCTTCAGGAGCACATAGACTTCGAGCAGATCCGACAGGGAGGCCGTGTTGGAGACGATGTGGGCGCGGATGGCGTCGCGTCCGTAGCGGCGCTTCAAGTCGGCGGCGGCGACCAGGATCGCATGCTCGCGCGCCGTCTCCTCACTGTAGTCGGCGAACGGCGTGTGCAGCAGCCGGCCATGGGCGAGTTCAGCCAGCAGCAGGTCGCAACGGGCCGCCTCGTCGAGCGCTCCATAGTCCGCACAGACCCCGGCTTCGCGCAGCAGCTCGGCGACGACGCGACCGTGGACGGCGGAGTTCTGGCGTAGGTCCAGGCGCGCCAAGTGGAAACCGAAGATCTCCACGGCTCGGATCAGGTCCGGCAGAGGACCGTGGGCGAAGACCCGCCCATGGCGCTCCAGCAGGGACGAAAGCACAGCCTGCAGATCCGCCTTTAGGGCGTCGGGCCCGTCGTAGGGCTCGGCCGCGAAGCTGGCCGGTCGTGGCGGCGCTTGGCCGGTGAGATCCAGATAGGCCGCCGACAGGCGCGCATAGATGCCGGTGAGAGCGCGGCGGTAAGGCTCGTCGGCGCGCTGGCCGGAGCCTTCCGGCGCCGTGTCCGCGAGCGCCCGGAGCTCGGTGCTGACGTCGTCCGGCCCGGCGGAGATCGACAGCTCGGCGCCCAGGGCATGGATCTCTTCCAGGTAGAAGCTCAGGGCCGCGCGCGACTGCCGCGCCATCGCCTGGCGCATGACCGCCTCGGTGACGAATGGATTGCCATCTCGATCGCCCCCGACCCAGGACCCGATCCGCAGGAAGGAGGGCAGCCGAGCCGGCTCTCCCAGCACCTCGCGCCAATGCGCGTAGAGCCGTGGCAGCTCGGGCAGGAAGCTGCGCTCGAAATAGGAGACCGCGTTCTCGATCTCGTCGCCGACCCCGAGCTTGACGTTCCGAAGAAGTCGGGTGCGCCAGAAGATGGCGACGTGGCGCGCGAGCTCGCGGTCGAGATGGCGGCGCTCCTCCTCGCCCTGGGCGTCGTCGAGGCCGTCCAGACAGTCGGCTATGGCGCCTTGCCGGTCCAAGACGCTCTTGCGGCGCACCTCGCTGGGGTGAGCGGTGATCACCGGTGCGACCAGGGCCTGGTCCAGCAGGTCGAGCACGGCCTCGACCCCGATCCCGTCGGCCCTGAGCGCGCGGAGCGCCCCGGCCAGAGTGTCTGAGCGCACGTCGCCGCCCCTGCCCCGGCGCCGCTGGATCTGGTCCTCAGCGATATTCGTGATCAGCAGGAAACAGGCGAACGAGTTGGCGAAGCGGACGGTATCGTCGAGGCTGAGCGCACCGAGCTGTTCGGCCAAGGCGTCCGCGGCGGCGACACCACCCTCCCGGTGGAAGCCCACCGAGGCGCGGCGGATGTCCTCGATCTGCTGGAAGACGGCCTCGCCGTCCTCACCCCGGATCACGTCGCCCAGAATTCGGCCCAAGAACCGCACGCGGTCGCGAAGGCGTTCCGGGAGCGATCGCGTCATCTTCCAGTCCTTCCTCTAAGCCCCCCCGGATGATGGCACGCATACCGGCCTCAGCGCTCCACGAAACGACGCCGGTTCCCGTCCGACGAATGTCCTTGCCGTCTCAACGGCCCTTCAGCTGAACTCCGCGCCGCGCCGCGCGGCAAGACGCCTACGCTGTCAGTCTGCGTCGTAGCGCCGCCGGTCGACGATGCGCGAACCCTGCAGGCCGAACCCCTCGCGGCAGGCTGGGCGGTGTTTGAATCTCGCTTGGCGCAGGAGCGCCATTTGAGGGGATCCAGCAACGGGACGCCGTCAGATCATCCAAGCACCGGGATAGCCCCCGAACCCGCGGGTCTAGGAAGCGCTCGTCCGCGGCTGCGGGAGACGATCGCGTCGGCGGCGGCCGCCTATTCCCACTCGATGATCAACGAGGCCCTTAAGATTTTGATCTTGCGGGAGATTTCATCCGCGATCTGACGAAGCCCGTCAGCAGCGCCCGCAAAAAATTTGGCTGTTGATTCTTAAGGGGAATTTTGAACTTCAACTTTTCGTGGCCCTCAGGCCCAATTGAGGACAATCGTTGCAGTGCCGCGTCTCGCCGCACTCCCCTTCCTACGCAAACCGCCTGGGCTCCTTCAATCATGAGGAACTCACCGGTGAACCAACACAATCTATCGTGAAGCGATGTTGCAGACTAGCAGGGTATCGTCGGCTGTCACGGACTCGGGAGGTATACGCGCGTACGCCTCCCGTTTGCTAATCTGGTTGGCGACAAAGTGCAGGCAAAACCGTAGGTGAGATCTCTGCGAACAGAAAACCAGGTTGCCCAGTGGTCACGGGCCTGCACAGGAGGGACCAATGTCACGACCATCAGACTCGGAACGCCTGATTGAATATCTGCGCGGACGAGGCCCCGTAAAGCTGTCCGACATCGCCGCTGCAGGCATTAGTGGCGTCGTGGTCCTTCGCATGACGGAATCAGGTCAGGTCGTTCGCCTCGGACGAGGCCGATATCAATTGGCTCCAAACCTCGACCTTGATCAGCACCGCGGCGGATAACCTCAAGCTCGCTTCGAGCTATCAAGAGGATAAACTAGGATTTTCGATTGCCATTCCTATTCCCCTTCGAGTTCGTTTTGTTCGGCGCCACGCTAATCGGCGTTGCCCTCGTTCACCGCCATGCCCTCGCCATCGCGCTGACTGGCTTGCTTGCGACCACATTCTACAAGCTCCTGGTGACCGGGTTTTCCGAAGGAGCGGGTTTCGGGGGGCTTGTCGCCCATGCCGAGCATGAGTGGGTGACGCTGGCCAATCTGATGCTTCTGCTGGTCGGATTTGCGGTCCTTGCGCACCACTTTGAGGTCAGCAACCTGCCCCACGCGATCCCGCGC
>CAMFIW010000214.1 GCA_945952355.1 uncultured Phenylobacterium sp.
GCCATGCGCGTCCCGAGCCGGTTCCGAGCCTTCGCCCTGCCCGCGAGCCACTAACCGGCGAGAGCGAATCCCCCGCGGCATAGGGTCCGCGGGGGCCACGCGGTCGAGGTGACAACGATCGAGGGCGCCCGGCCGACCGCCGGGCTTCAATCAGCGGCCGACCGGACTGAACGACAGAGGATGAAGCTGCCGCTCCCTGGCAAATACGTCGCCGACAGGCCCTGCCCCCACATACTCAAAATGGTGGGGCTGGCGTCGCGGGCGCGCTGGACGCAGGATGTCGGGAACCCTCCGCATACCGACTCGTCGAGACCCGCTTTTGAACCATGTTCTGCTCGCCGCCGCCTTCGCGTGCGTGGCAACTTCCGCCTTCGCCCAATCGCCCGGACCGCAACCCACGCCCATGCCGGCGCCGATCTCCGCGCCGCGCGATGTGGCCTATCCCGGCCTGTTGAAGCTGTCGGTCGACGCCACGGATCTTGACCGGCGCATCTTCCGGGTCCGCGAGACGGTTCCCGTGGCGGGCCCTGGGCCCTTCACACTCCTGTTCCCCCAATGGCTGCCGGGCAACCACTCGCCCACAGGCCAACTCGACAAGCTCGCGGGGCTGATCGTGACCGCCGACGGGCAGCGGCTGGATTGGACCCGCGACCCTGTCGCAGTGGCAGCCTTCCATGTCGAGATTCCCCTCGGCGCCAAGAACCTCGAGCTTGAGTTCCAGTACGTCTCGCCGACAGACGGCGACCAGGGCCGCGTGGTCGTCACGCCGGAGATGATGAACGTCCAGTGGAACAACATGGCGCTCTATCCTGCCGGTTATTTCACACGGCAGATTCCGATCGAGGCGTCCATCCGCCTGCCGGCGGGCTGGGGTTATGGCACGGCGCTGGAGGCCGCGAAGACCGACGACGGGGTGGTCACCTTCAAGCCAGTCGGATTCGACACCCTTGTGGATTCGCCGATGTTCGCTGGGCGCTGGTTCAAGAAGCTCGACCTCGACCCTGGCGGTCGCTCGCGGGTCACGCTCAATGTGATGGCCGACGATCCGGGCCTGCTGGAGATCACGCCGAAGCAGCTCGAGGCGCATCGAAACCTGATCGTCCAGGCCGACAAGCTCTACGGCGCTCGGCACTATGATCACTACGACATGCTGCTGGCGCTCACCGACCGGATGGGCGGCATTGGCCTCGAGCATCAGCGTTCGAGCGAGAACGGCACCTCGCCGCGCTACTTCGTCGACTGGGACAAGCTCCCTTCGACCCGCGACCTCCTGGCCCACGAATACACCCACTCTTGGAACGGGAAATACCGCCGGCCGGCCGACCTTTGGACGCCGAACTTCAACATTCCGATGCGCGACAGTCTGCTTTGGGTCTACGAGGGCCAGACGCAGTACTGGGGTTTCGTGCTCGCCGCTCGGGCTGGACTGCTGACCAAACAGGAGGCGCTCGACGCCATCGGGGCCACGGCCGCGACCTATGACAACCGCGTCGGCCGGACTTGGCGGCAGATGTCGGACACCACCAACGATCCGATCATCGCCATGCGTCGCCCGATTCCCTGGACGAGCTGGCAGCGCAGCGAAGACTACTATTCGGAGGGCCAACTCATCTGGCTCGACGTCGACACCCTGATCCGCGAGCGGTCGGGCGGCAAGAAGTCGCTCGACGACTTCGCCAAGGCCTTCTTCGGGGTCAATGACGGCGACTGGAGCCAACTGACCTACGACTTCGACGAGGTGGTCCGTACGCTCAATGGCGTCCAGTCCTATGACTGGGCGACTTTCCTCAAGGCACGGCTGGGGAGTCACGGTCCCGGCGCGCCGCTGGACGGCGTGGCGCGGGGCGGCTACCGGCTGGTCTATGCCGAGACGCCGACCGACTACTTCCGCAGCGCGGAGGCTCGGCGCAAGGCGACCGACCTGACCTACTCGCTGGGACTTGTGGTCAACAAGGACGGCGAACTGACCGCAGTCCAGTGGGACGGGCCGGCGTTCAAGGCCGGCCTGACCGACGGCCAGAAGATCGTCGCCGTCAATGGCATGGCCTACGATCCCGACCGCCTGAAGGACGCGGTCCAGGCGGCCCGCGGCGCCGGTGATCCCGTGGAGCTGATCGTCAAGGCGGGAGAACGGTTCCGTATCGTCAAGATCGCCTACAATGGAGGCCTGCGATATCCGCGACTGGAGCGGGTCGCCGGCGCCGCTGACCGGCTGGGCGATATTCTGACGCCGCGAAAGTAGGCTATTCCGCGCGCAGGGCGGCGGCCGGGCGTTTCGAGAGCGCCTGCAAGGCGGCCGCCAGGCCGCCCAAGCCCGCCACCAACGCCGCGCCGCCGACCAGGGCCGTGACGCCACGCCAGTCCACGCTCCAATGCGCCTCGAAGACTCGGGTGACGACAGGCCAGGCCGCCGCATAGCCGAGGCCGACCCCGGCCGCTGCGGCGATCAAGCCGACTGCGCCGTACTCCAGCACATAGGCGACGAGGATCTGTCCGCGACTTGCGCCCAGCGCCTTGAGGATCGCAGCCTCGCGGATCCGGGTTCGCGCGCGCGCCGCGATAGCCCCGGTCAGGACGAGCAGCCCGGCCAGGGCGGCGACGGCCGCCGCCCCCCGGATCGCCAGCGCGAGGCGGTTGAACAGATCGGTGGCCGCTTCGAGCTGCTCGCGAACCGAGATCACGTTGACCTGTGGAAAGTCGGCGCCGAGGGCTCGGACGACCGACGCCTCCTGCGCCCGGGACGCCTTGGCGATGGCCACGTGACGTAGGTCGGCCCCTTCAAGCGCCGCCGGATCGAGGACGACCGGGAAGCTCGCGCCGAAACTCCCGAAGTCGACCCTGCGCAACACCGCGACCCGCGCGTCGATCTCGCGGCCCAGGATCGACAGCGTGATGGTGTCGCCGAGCTTGATCTGCGCGCCCTTCGCCGCCTGTTCGTCCAGCGCGACGAGTGGCGGGCCGGAATAGTCGGCTGGCCACCAGGCGCCCTCCACGATCCGGGGATCGTCAGGCCTCGGTCCGATCGCGGACATGGAGATGTCGTTGTCGTAGGCCCAACGGTCGCCCTGGGGGATCTGAGCGCGCACCACGGCGCGGCCGCGAACCTTGACGATCCGTCCGGTCACGAACGGCGCCCGCAGATAGTTGTCGTGGGTCAAGGGCGCGGCGAATGCCCGCCGGACCGCAGCGTCGAAGTTCGCGACGCGATCGCCAGGTATCTCGGTGAAGACCAGGGCCGGCGCCGTCCGCGGCGCCACTTCCGCGACCTGGCGCAGCAAACTCGACTGGATCAGCACCACGGCGGCGAGCAAAGCCACGCCGAGGCCGATGGCGGGGGTCGCGGTCCGCGCTGCGGAACCGGGACCGGCCAGGTTGGCTAGGCCCAGCCTCAAGGGGCCCCGCGCCAGCCCCCGCGCCCGCCCGGCCGCCCAGGCGCCGGCGAGCCCAATAAGCCAAAGGACCCCGAACGCGGCGGCGACGCCACCGATCATGATCGTCGCGGCGAGGCGGGTCGGCGCCGTCGCGATGGCCAGGGCGGCGAGACCGAGCCCCGCCGCCGCGGCCCCGAGGGTTTCGGCGCCCAGGCCCAGGCGCCCAGCGAGGTCCCGCCGAAACAGGGTCGCCGGCGAAGTCGCCCGCGCCCGCGCTAGCGGCAGCAGGGAAAACGCCGCCGCCGACAGCAGCCCGAACGCGGCCGCCTTGGCCAACGGGATCGGATAGATGGCGAAGAGCGCCGGGATCGGCAGATCCTTCTGAATGAGCAGCCCCAGGATCAAGGGCGCGGCCGCGCCGACCGCCAGTCCCAGGCTGACGCCCAGTCCGGCAAGGAGGCCGATCTGCGCCAGATAGACGTTGCGCACTAGGCCCCCATCGGCGCCCAGAGCCTTGAGCACCGCGATCGAAGGCTTGCGCGCGTCGAGATAGGCCGAGACCGCGCCGAAGACCCCGAGGCCGCCTGCGACGAGGGAGGCGAGACCGATGAAGCCCAGGAAGTATTCGAGCTGGTCGATCAGCCGGCTGATGCCGGGCGTCGCCTCGTCGCGTCCGCGGATGCGCACGGTCGAGCCGGGCATGGCCTTGCGAAGTTCGCGGATCGCGGCCTTCGGGTCTTTGTCGACCGGCAGCAGGATCCGCGCCGTTTCGCCGAACGGCAGGCCGGGAGCCAGGAAGCCGGCGTCCTCCACCGCGCCCAGGCGGGTCAGGACGCGAGGCCCCAAGGCAAAGCCGCGAGATAGCCGGTCCGGTTCCTGGACTAGCACCGCGCGCGCGACCAATGGCAACTCACCTACCGTGAAGCGATCGCCCAGCTTCAATCCGAGCCGATCCAGAAGGGTCCTTTCGACCGCCGCTCCGACTACGCCGTCCTGGTCGGCTCGCAATGCCTCGGCGAGGCTGGCGGCGCCCTGGAGCTCAACCCGCCCCGCCAGCGGATAGCCGTCGCTGACGCCGCGGAGTTCCACCAGCCTGCGCGCGCCGTCAGACGTTTCCGCCATGCCACGAGCGGCCACAGCGTAGGCGACTCGCCCCTCGGCCTCGATCGCGCGCCGCTCACGCGGATTGAAACGCCGTTGCTCGAGGGTGAGGGCGACATCGCCCCCGAGGATTTCGCCGGCCTGGCTGGCGAGGCCTCGCCGAAACGCCTCTGCGGTCGATCCGGCCGCAGCGATGGCCGCCACGCCCAGCGCCAGGCAGGCCAGGAAGATCCGAAATCCCTTGACGCCTCCGCGCAGTTCCCGGCCGGCGAACCGGAGAAAGAGCGGGGTCACGGGGCGAGCCGCCCGCCGGACATGTGCAGCGCACGGTCCGCTCGCTGGGCCAGGGTCGGATCGTGGGTGACCAGAACCATGGCTGCGCGGGTCTCGGCCGCCAGGTCGAACATCAGCGCCGCGACATGCTCGGCGTTCTCTGCGTCCAGATTGCCCGTCGGCTCGTCCGCGAACAGCAGCACCGGTCGCCCCGCCAGGGCGCGGGCCAGCGCGACCCGCTGTTGCTCGCCACCGGACAGTTGATGCGGATAGTGCCTGAGGCGGGCCGACAGTCCTACACGATCGAGCCAGTCACGCGCCCGTCCTGCCGCCATACGATCTCCGGCGATCTCCAGAGGCGCGGCCACGTTCTCCTCGGCGGTCATATTGGGCAGCAGGTGGAACGCCTGGAAGACCAGGGCGACCTTGCCGCGCCGAAGCCGGGCCCGCCCATCTTCATCGAGTGAGCCCAGGTCGCGACCAAAGACCGCCACCCGCCCCTCAGTCGGTCGCTCGAGCCCGGCGGCGACCGCGATCAGCGACGACTTGCCGGACCCGGAGGGGCCGGTCACGGCCACGCGCTCTCCCGCCTCGATCGAGAACGAGACGCCCTTCAGGATCTCGACCGGTCCCGCGGCGGAAGGCAGGGTCAGGCATACGCCGTCCAGGACGAGCGGCGGAACGGCGTCGGTCAAGATGGGCCTCGGTGAGTTCGAACAACTTGGCCATAGATAGGACAGGCTTTGGCTTCAGACACGACGATCATGGTCTTAAGACGACACTTGCTGCTCGCCGCGCCCGGTCTGGTCGCCGGCCCGGCCCTGTCAGCCCCACGCCGACGGATCGTCACGATCCTCGGCGACTCGATCACGGCCGGTTATGGGCTCCCTGTGGCCCAGGCTTTCCCCGCGCGGTTGCAGGACGACCTGGCCCGTCGAGGGCTCTCTGTGTTGGTGCGTCCGGCCGGCGTTTCCGGCGACACCTCGGGGGGGGGTCTTGCCCGGGTCGATTTCAGCGTGCAACGCGACACCGACCTTTGCCTGGTGGCGCTTGGCGGCAATGACC
>CAMFIW010000215.1 GCA_945952355.1 uncultured Phenylobacterium sp.
CGAGATCATGCCTAGTCTCGTGGGCTCGGAGATGTGTATAAGAGACAGGCCTTGCCCGAGGCGCCGAACAGGCCGGTCGTGTCGAAGCTGATCGGCCCGATCTGGGTCACACCGCGAAACCCGTCGCCATGTTCGACGGCGGTCATTGACAGCCACGGTTGGGCGAAAGTCGACTTTTGGCCCCAGTAGAGCGCCGGATGGGCGTTGAAGATCTGCAGCCCGCTCATCAGCAGCAGGGTGATCGCCACGAGATTGATCCAGTGGGTGAGGCGGGTGACCGCCGAGTGCCGCTTGACCAGCACCGTCCTTCGTCTCGTCTCGGCCATGGGGCCCTTCCATCGGCGGATCGGCGGACAGGATAGCACCGCACGCATCCGGCTGTTGATCGCCGGCTCGATCAGCCAATTCGTCGCGGCCGTACTGTTGGTTACAGCCCAGGCCCCCTAAGCTGTGGCGAGGCGTGGATCGGGAGTGGCGCGTGGACGACGGGATCGAGGTGTGGAGCGGCGGCGTCAACACCTGGGAATGCGACGAGATGGGCCACATGAACGTGCGGTTCTGGCTGGCCAAGGGGCTGGAGGCCCTGGCCGGACTCGCCGCAAGGTTGGGCATGCCCGCCGCCTTCACGGGTCGCGAAGGCGCGACACTGGTCGTACGCGAACAGCACATGCGGTTCCTGCGCGAGGCGCGGGCGGGCGTCGGCCTGACGGCGACGGCCGGCGTGGTCGAGATGGGGGAGACCGACGCCCGCCTGCTCGTCGTGATGCGCCACATGTCCGGCGAGCCCGCGGCCACCTTCCAGATCGTGGTCGGCCACGTCTCCTCCGCCGACCTGCGTCCGTTCCCCTGGCCGGGCCGGATGCGAGTGGCGGGCGAGGCGCTGAAGGTCGAGGTTCCCGCCTACGCCGCCGCTCGCAGCATAGACCTGGCCCCGGTGACCGCCACGACCGCCAGCCTGGCGCGAGCCGAGGAACTGGGCCTCAAGCGGATCGGCCTCGGAACCATCCAGCCCCAGGAGACCGACGCCTTCGGCCGGATGCGGGGCGAGATGTTCATCGGTCGGGTGTCCGACGGCGTCGCGCGCCTGTTCGGCAACGATCGGCCAGGGCCGGCGCTTGCGCCTGGCGAGGCGCCCCGCCGGATCGGCGGGGCGGTGCTGGAATATCGGGTGGCGCACGCAGATTGGCCGAGGATGGGCGACCATGTGGAAATTCGGTCGGGCTTCGCCGACTGCACCTCGCGTACGCGCCGCGTCTTCCATTGGATGGTCGACCCGGTCAGCGGCAAGGCTTGGGGGTCCGCCGAGGCGGTGGTCGTAAGCTTCGATCTGGACGCGCGAAAGGTGGTCGAGATCAGCCCGGAAGCCCAGGCGGCGTTCATGGCCCAGGCCGTACCGGGCCTAGCGCTCTAGCAGGCAGCGGCGGTCTCGCGGTTCAGGCGGCTCCAGGCCTGCGAGATCTCCGCTTCCGGGCGCCTCAGCCCGCGGCCTCCAGCAGGAGGTGGGCGACCAGGTCGGGCCGCTCCATCGGCAGGAAGTGGCTCGTGCCAGGTACGGTCTCGACCGTCACCTTGCCGGAGGCCGTGAACTCCGCCTCGTGACCCTCGATCCGGGGGGTCGACCGCACCTCGGCCCGCACGACGTGGATCGGCGCTGAGATGTGGGCGAGCGCGGCCCAGGGATCGTGCGCGTGGGAGGTGAAGTTCGACGCTTCCCAGGCCGGGCTGCAGGACAGCTCCACCTCGCCGTCGGGGCGGTCCCTGAAGCCGTCGGCCACGTAGTCGGCCAGCATCGCGTCCGTCCAGGTCTTGAATGCGCCACGCCCGGTATAGGCGGCGACTGCCGCCGCGCGGCTGGGGAACATCGCGCGCCGGCGCAGGGCGCCCTGCACCAGGGGGCTCTCGCTGACTGCGGCGGGATCCCGCCCTAGGTCGCGGGGCATGATCACCGGGTCGAAGAGGGCCAGCGCCTTCACGCGCTTCGGCGCCTCGGCCGCCGCTAGCAAGCTGATCGTGCCGCCCATCGAGTGGCCGGCCAGGACCAGGGGCGGCGCGTCCAGGCTCTCGATCAAGGCCAGCAGGTCGTCGGCGACGTCGTCCCAGGAGGCCGGCGCGGAGCGTTCGTAGGACGGCAGGCCCGAGCGGCCGTGGCCGCGCTGGTCCACCGCCAGGATGCGAAGCCGGTCGGCCAAGGGACCCAGGATGGTGCGGTAGGTGCGGGCGTTGAAGCCGTTGGCGTGCGAGAAGATCACGTCGATGGGCCGATCCTGCGGCCCGAACTCCAGCGCGCGCGACTCGCCGCCTCGCCCGGGCAGAGAAAAGGTGCGGACACGCGGTTCGGCGTCGGCCAGGCTCAGGTCCATGCGATCCTCCAGTCGAATTCCATATAGCGGCCGCCCGGGTCCGCGCCACGTGCCGTGGCGTCAAGGGGGGACGATCGGGGCCCGCGACGAGGGCGGGAAAAGTGATCACGGTGGCGTGATTTCGGGACTTGTCGTCGGGCCGAACAGGCCCATAGTCGGGGAAGCCCAGGACGTCTTCCCGATCCGGGGGGGTCGGATTTTGGGCCGTGCAACCTCCGTTTCAGGGGACCAGGAAATGACCTCCGAAGTTCTTCGCAAGCTGTTCGTCGCCGGCGCCGCCGTGACCGCGCTCTCGCTCGCCGCCTGCAGCAAGCCGGCCGAGAAGGCTGACGCCGCCGCCGCCGATTCCGCGGCCACGGCCAGCACCGCCGCTGCGACCGCGAGCGACGCGGCGAATACCGCGGCCACCGCCGCGGCCGACGCTTCCAAGGCCGCCGACGCGGCCGCTGCGCCCGCCGCCGCTCCGGCCGACGCCGCCGCGGCTCCGGCCCCCGAAAAGAAGTAGAGGTCCCGGGGACGGGATCGGGAAGGGCCGTCCTTCGGGGCGGCCCTTTTCATTTGCGCCCGATCGCGCCAAGGGAGCGCGATGAGCGAGCCGGCCGACATCCTGGACTGGACCCCCGAGGGGCATCCCCGCTCGCGCCTCTATGGCGACGTCTATTTCTCCGCCGAGGACGGCCTGGCCGAGTCGGAGGCCGTGTTTCTGGGCGGCTGCGGCCTTCCTGAGGCTTGGGCCGGGCGTGATCGGTTCTGCGTGGCGGAGCTCGGTTTCGGCACGGGGCTGAACATCGCCGCCCTGCTGGACCTATGGAGGCGAACGGCCGAGCCGACGGCGCGGCTGCACGTCTTCAGCGTCGAGGCCCATCCCTTGAGCGCCGAGGAGGCCGCCCGGGCCCTGGCCGCCTGGCCGCGGCTGACCGAGGCGAGCGGACCGATGATCGCCCGCTGGCCAGGCCGGGCGCATGGATTCCATCGCGTGGAACTGCCGCGCTTCCGGGCGATCCTGGACGTGGCGGTGCTGGATGTCGCCGAGGCGTTGGCGGGTTGGAGCGGCCAGGCCGACGCCTGGTTCCTCGACGGCTTCTCGCCCGCGCTAAACCCGGCGATGTGGAGCCCGGCGATCCTGGATCTCGTCGCCGCGCGCTCGGCCCCGGGCGCGAGGGCCGGAACCTTCACCGTCGCCGGCGCCGTACGTCGGGGGCTGGCTGCGGCGGGGTTCGAGGTCGAGAAGCGGCCGGGGCACGGCCGAAAGCGCGAGCGGCTCGAGGCGCGCCTGCCGGGCGAAGCGCCCGCCCTGGCGCAGCCGCGCATCTGTGTGGTCGGGGCTGGGATCGCGGGGGCGAGCGCCGCGCGCGCGCTGCGGGCCCTGGGGGTGGAGCCGGTGCTTCTGGACGCCCAGGGACCGGGCGCGGGCGCCTCGGGCAATCCCGCGGCCCTGGTGACGCCACGGCTCGACGCGGGTCTCGGGCCGGTCGCGCAACTGGCCGCCCAGGCCTTCGCCCGAGCGGTCGATCTCTATGGCGAGGTTGCCGACGCCATCGTCGCGGCGGGCGTTCGCCAGCTCGCGACCGGCGAGCGAGATGTGGGCCGGTTCGCCAGGGTCGCGGCCTCTGGCCTGTTCGAGCCCGGAGCCCTGGTGGCGGACGCACAAGGACTGGATCAGCGGAGCGCCCTGGTCGTCGAGCCCGCCGCGGCGCTGGCCGCCTGGACGGCCCCCGTGGCGATCGGCGCCGTCGCAAGGCTAGAACGGGCGAACGGTGTCTGGCGGCTGACGGACGCCGCCGGCGGGGTCCTCGCCGAGGCCGAGGCCGTGATCCTCGCGGCCGGCCAAGCGACCGCGGGGCTGGCGGAGGGCGCCGGCGTCGCGATCGAACTCCTGCCGGTTCGGGGGCAGGCGAGCTGGGTCTCCACCTCCGCCGAACGGCCGGCCGCCACGGCCTGGGGCGGCTATGTCGTCCCCACCCGCGAGGGCTTCCTGTTCGGCGCGACGCATGATCGGGGCGATATCGGGATCGAGGTGCGCGCCAGCGACCATGCGCGCAATTTGGAGACCCTGGCCGCCGTCCGCCCCGACCTCGCCGAGGGGCTGACGCCGGACGCCCTTTCGGGTCGCGCGGCGACACGCGCCACGACCGCCGATCGCCTGCCGCTGGCCGGCGCCGCGGGGCCTGAGGGCCTGTTCCTGTTGACCGGCTTGGGGTCGCGAGGCTTCTCCTGGGCGCCATCCCTGGCCGAGCATGTGGCGGCCCTGGCGCTCGGCGCGCCCTCGCCGCTGCCAGCGTATCTCGCCGAGGTGGTCGATCCGGGCCGGTTCGCCCGGCGCGCCCATCGCGGAGCGCGGCCGTAATTCCGACGAAGGCGCGTGTTAGGTTTCGAACGCGCTCAGGAGTTGCAACATGCTGAAATCGATCCTGACCCTCTCTGCCGCCTTGGCGCTCTGCGCCGGGGCCGCCCATGCGGCCGACGCCGCCAAGCCCAAGCCGCAGCGGTCCTGCTTCTGGTCGCGCGACGTGAGTTCGTGGTCGGCCGCCGACGAGCGGACCGTCTATATCCGCGTCGGCGTGAAGGACATCTATCGGCTCGACCTGCTCGGGACCTGCCCGGATATCGACTGGAACTGGAAAATGGGCCTGTCGAGCCACGGGTCGTCGTCGATCTGCTCGCCCCTGGACGCCGACATCGTCTCGCGCGGACCTCTGGGGCCGCAGCGCTGTCCGGTGAAGACCATCACCAAGCTGACGCCGGAGCAGGCCGCCGCCTTGCCGCCCAAGCAGAGACCGTAGGAAAAGGGACGGCCGTGAGCTTCCGCGGGTCGAGCCCCGGGAGGCCTTGCTCTCCTTTGGATGGGTCTCTGGACGCCAGCCGGACGTCTCGGCCAAGCCGGCAGGCAGGGGTGTGGTCGTCGTGGTGCTGGCTGCGCGTGAGGCGCCGATCCTTGTCGAAGACGATGATCGTGCCCTGGGTCACGACGGTCTCCCAGGGCCGTCGCGCCTGATAGACGAGGACGCTGGCGCCTTCGTCGTCGGACTTCGGCGCCGTGACGCCGAGGATGCTGTTTGCGCCGGACTTGTAGTGTGTGGTCCCGCGGAAGGCGTTCCCGCCGCACCCAAGAAAAACGCCGCCCCGAGAGGGGCGGCGTTCCGCGTCGGGCCGTTGGCCGTCGGCGATCAGAAGCGCTTCTTGACGCCGAGCGAATAGACGCGGCCCAGCGGGTTCGCGCTCGACGGGTCGTAATTGTACTGGGTGCCGATGGCGAAGGGCGGATCCTTGTCGAACAGGTTCTGCACCGACAACACCGCCGTCGTATCCCAGGGCAGCTCCACCTTGTAGGTGATGTCGTGCTGCCAGTATTCCGGGATCTTGGTCGTGGAGTGCACCGCGTTGGCGATGTTGATCGAGTTGGTCTCGATCTGGTTGACCGACGAGATGTAGCGG
>CAMFIW010000216.1 GCA_945952355.1 uncultured Phenylobacterium sp.
CTCTTGATCCGCGCGCCGTGCCGGCGGCGGGCGCGCATGTCCCAGCGGGCCCGGGCCGCGGCGGCGCGGAAGCGCTCGCGGCTGGGGATGTTGCCGTCGTGGGCGCCGATCTCGATGTAGAGCTCGAGCCGGCCCTCGGCCTGCAGGGCGTACATGAACTCGGCGCGGCTGGCCGACAGGCGGGCCGGCGGATCCGAGAAGGCGATGATGCTGGTCCGCTCGACCTGGTCGAGGCCTTCATAGACGAACCGCACGCTGCGTCCGTCGAGCTGCGGGCCCTGCTGGTAGCCGCGGCGGGCGCGCTTCATGCCGCGCACCTCGAACATGTCGTGGAAATCGGCGCCATACTCGATGGCCAGCGGCAGGATCACCACGTCGCGGCTGTAGTTGGTGCAGGTGATCCGCTCGTAGAGCCGCTCCTCCCAAAGGAACCGCTTACGCTCGACGTGCAGCACGCCGGGCGAGCCGACCGGGCTGCCGGGATAGGGCAGGGACTGGCGCGCGGCGTGGAAGGTGAAGAACACATTGTCCTGCGAGATCGCCGCCGAGAGCAGGCTGGGCGCCTTGTTCCCCAGCAGCAGGCGGAAGCACGACAGGATGCGGGTGTCGTTGTGGAACAGGCCGTCGCCAGCCCCCAGGATGTCGCCATAGTCGTCGCAGACCACGAAGGTGTCGCGATCCTTGAGCGCATGCAGCCGATGCGGGACGCGCGGCTCATGGATCTCGCCGGGCTCGACCACGGCTTCCGGCGCGGGCGCCAGGTCGTCCATGCTGGTCCTCAGGCGCTGACGGCGATGGGCGTGTCCGCGGACGCAGACGCGCGCCGCCGATCATAGAGCGCCAGGTAGCGGCGGGCCATGGCGGTGGACGAGAAGCGCGTCTCGAAACGCGCGCGTACCCTGGCGCGGTCCAGCCGGTCGACCTGACGCACGGCCTGGACCGCCTGGTCCTCGTTGCGGACGATGAAGCCGGTCACGCCGTCCTCGATCACCTCCGGCACCGAGCCGCATTCATAGGCCACCACCGGCGTGCCGCAGGCCATGGCCTCGATCATCACCAGGCCGAAGGGCTCGGGCCAGTCGATGGGGAATAGCAGGGCGTCGGCGCCGCCGAGAAAGGTCGACTTCTCGTCGTCGCCGATCTCGCCGATGAACTCGACCATGGGATGGGCGGCGATCAGGGGCTCGATCTTCTCTTGGTGGTAGGCGCGGTCCGCTACGTCGACCTTGGCCGCGATCTTGAGCCGCCGGCCCAGGCGCGCGGCGATGGCGATGGCGCGGTCCGGCCGCTTCTCCGGCGAGATCCGTCCGAGGAAGGCGAGATAGCCCTCGGTGCGCGGATGGAAGCGATAGAGGTCGGACGCCATGCCGTGGTGGACCGTGCCGGCCCAGTTCGCGTGCGCGAGCGGGCGGCGCTGGTCATCGCTGATCGAGACCAGGGGAAACTGCGACCAGCGGGCATAGACCCCGTCGAGGTCCTTAAGATCGAGTCGGCCATGCAGGGTGGTGAGGGTCCGCCCGGCCATGTCCTCGAAGAAGGGGAAATGGACCATGTCGGTGTGAAAGTGGATCACATCGAATTCGCGTGCGCGCCGGCGCACCTCGTCGAGCTGGGACATGTGGGCGGCGAGGTCGGACTTCAGCGGCGCGGGATCGAGACGGATCGCCTCGTCGCGGACCGGCGCCAGCCGGGCGCGGGTGCGCGCGTCGGCGCTGGCGAACAGGGTCACATCGTGGCCGAGGTCGACGAGGGCGTCCGTCAAGTGCGCGACGACCCGCTCGGTGCCCCCATAGAAGCGGGGCGGCACGGCCTCGTATAGCGGCGTAACCTGGGCGATACGCATGAGGTGCTCCTGACGCGGGCAAGGGAGAGCGTCCGGACGCGGACGCCGCGCCGGTCAGACGACAAGCGTCGGAGGTCGGTCGTCGGTTCCGGATTCACGAGAATTTGCCCGCGGACTGGCCACTGGCGTCACCCTTGGGGCAGGTCGATGTTCTCGTCCGGCAGGATCGGGGAAATGGTGAGAAGCAACAGGGCCATGATCGGCAGAAGCACAACGCGGGTGATGAACATGCGGCACAAATCCGGTTTGACGGTCGCGGGCTCATCACGCGTCCGGACCGTCAAGCGTCGACTAGGCGACCCAGTTCCAGCTCGACCACAGTTTTTTAACGAAGCCTGGCGCGCCCAACGCGCGGTTGTTCAACCCTGAGGCAGGGTTGCATTCTCATCCGGCAAAATGGGAGAGGCAGACATCAGGAGAAGGGCCGCGAAGACCAGGCTCAGGGCGCGCAACAGAGTGAACATGACATTAACTAGCTACACGGAGAGCGATCAGGTCAAGTCTCATTGAGCGCGATCAGCGAATATCGCGCCGCGCGACGAAGGATCGCCGCGAGCTCACCGCCCGGCGCCGCCGAATTCGGCGCCGGCGCTCCAGATTCCGCCCATCGCCCCGGCGTTCAGGGCGTCTGCTGAACGAATCCGGCCGCGGTGCGCGGGTTCATCGCATCCACCATGGCGCTCGGCATCAGAATGGTGGCGCCGCGCTCCTTGGTGGTCTCGTAGATGATGTTCATGGCGCGTAGCTGCATCGCCGCCGGGCTTCGGGCGTAGATCTCCGCGGCTTCGACGAATTTCTCGGCGACCTCCTGCTCGGCCTGGCCCAGCAGCACGCGGGCGAGACGCTCGCGCTCGGCCTGGGCCTGGCGGCTCATTGCATCCTGCAAGGCGGGCGGTACGCTGATATCGCGGATTTCGACCGAGATCACCGCGATGCCCCAGTCAGCGATCTTGCGGCCGATCTCGTCGCGCAGCACCTCGTCGCCGTGCTTGCGATCGGCGAGCAGGCTGGAGAGGGCCGAAGAGCCCACCATCTCGCGCAAGGACGTCTGGGCGACGCGCGGGATGGCCTCGCGATAGTCGGCGATCTCCAGGGCCGCGCGTTCGGGGTCATGAATCTGCCAGAACACCACGGCGTCGACATTGACCGGCACGGTGTCCTTGCTCAGCGCCTGTTCGGCGTTGAACTCCGTGGTCTGGATTCTCTGATCCACCCAGGAGGCCACTGCGTCGATAAAGGGAATCAGCACGAAGAGGCCGGGTCCCTCGACGCCACGCATCCGGCCCATGCGCAGGACCACGGCGCGCTCCCATTGATTGGCCATCAGCAGAGAGCGGGGGATCAACAGGGTGACGACGATCAGCAGGGCCATTAGGACCCATAGCGGCGCGTCGCCGGAGCGGGCCGCCGCCCAGCCGCTCAGCGCCGCGAGGCCGGCGGTGATCAGGCTGAGCAGCGCGGCCGGGCCATTGGCCGAGCTGCGGAGGGGATAGTTGTTCATGGTTCGGATTCCTTCCGGGTCACCAGTCGGGTGAGGGTTTGCGCCAGGGCCGCCGGCTCGACGCCGGCGGCGCGGGCCATGGCGAGGACCTGGCCGGCCAGGGCGTCGAGGCGCGCCTGCGGATCGGGCGCCTCTGGCGGACGAGCGACGAAGCTGCCGCGGCCGCGTTCGAGCGTGATGGCGCCGGCGCGCTCCAGCTCATCATAGGCGTGGCGGACGGTGTTGAGGTCGATGCGCAGGGCGACCGCCACCTGGCGCATGGTCGGCATCTGGTCGCCGGGCGACAGCGCGCCGGCCGCCAGGGCCTGCAGCACCTGTTCGCGCACCTGCACATAGATCGGCACGCCGCTCGGCTCGAGCCGCAGGTCCGTCAGCAAGGCTTGAACGAGTGTATGCATACACTCATACAATCTGCCTCTCGCGGGCCGACGTCAAGCGTCCCACCCCAGAGTGACTTGCAATACGATACTCACTATGCAAGCTGGCGGCCTCAGCCATAGGAGGCCTGCCTTGCGTCCCAGTCCGCCCGAACGCGTCGCCGAGTATCGCCGTAAGGGCTGGTGGCTGGGCGAGACCGTGGAGCAGCTGTTCCGCAGGGCCGTCGACGCTCAACGGGAGGCCGAGGCCCTGGCCGACGCGCCCAACCGCGAGGCCCTGGTCGGCACGCCGCCGCGGCGTCTGACCTACCTCCAAGCCGACGCCGAGGTGAACGCCCTGGCCCATGTGCTGGCGGGTCTCGGCGTCGGGCGCGGCGATGTGGTGGCGACCCAGTTGCCCAACCTCGTCGAGGGCGTGATCGCGTTCCTGGCCTGCGCGCGGATGGGGGCGATCCTCAGCCCGGTGGCCATGGCCTATCGCGGCCACGAGCTTCGCCAAATCCTGCCGGCGGTGGAGCCGAAGGTCTATCTGACGGTCGGCCAGTTCCACGGGTGCGACCACGCCGCGATGCTGGCCGACCTGAAGTCCGAAGGCGTCACTCGGGCCGAGGTGGTGAGCCTCGGCGCGGCGCCGCCAGCCGGGGTTCGCTCGCTGGAGGCCCTGAGCGCGGCCGCGCCGGCCGGGCCATATGTCCCGCCCGCCGATCTCGACGCCGCCGAGGCCCTGACGGTGTGCTGGACCTCCGGCACGGAAGCCGCGCCCAAGGGCGTGCCGCGGCACCACGACCACTGGGTGGTCAATGGTTGGGCCCTGGTCGAGGCCGCGGGGCTGAAGGCGGGCGACACGATCCTGAACCCGTTCCCACTGATCAACATCGCCGCGATCGGCGGCATGGTGATGACCTGGCTGGTCTGCCAGGGGCGGCTGGTGCAGCACCATCCCTTCGACCTGCCGATCTTCCTCGGCCAGATGCAGAACGAGAAGGTGGCCTACACAGTCGCGCCCCCGGCCGTGCTGAACATGCTGCTGCAGAACGAGACGTTGCTGGCCAGCGCCGACCTGTCGAACCTGCGCTGCCTGGGCTCGGGGTCGGCGCCGCTATCGCCCTGGATGGTCGAGGGCTGGCAGAACCGCCACGGCGTCACGGTGATGAACGTGTTCGGCTCCAACGAGGGCGCGTCGCTGTTCTCGACCGGCGAGGCGATCCCCGATCCCGACCAGCGCGCCCGCTTCTTCCCGCGCTTCGGCGTCGAGGGTATCGACTGGCCGGCGGATTTCCCGGCCAAGATCCGCACGCGGCTGGTGGATCCGCAGACCGAGGTGGAGATCACCGCGCCCGGCGCCGAAGGCGAACTGCGCATTTCCGGGGCCATGACCTTCGACGGCTACTGGAACGCGCCGGACCTGACCCGGGCCGCCTTCGACGCGCAGGGCTATTTCAAGACCGGAGACCTGTTCGAGATCGCGCCCGAGGCCGGCGCGCGGTTCTACCGCTTCGTCGGACGCTGCAAGGAGATCATCATCCGCGGCGGCCAGAACATCTCCCCGGCCGAGATCGACGTGCTGATCGAGAGCCATCCCAAGGTGCGCGAGGGCGCCTGCGCGGCCTATGCCGACGAGCGGCTGGGCGAGCGGGTTTGCGCGGTGGTCGCTCTGCGGCCGGATCAGGCCCTGACCCTGGACGAGCTGACCTCACACCTGAAGGCGCACGACATCGCCACCTACAAGCTGCCCGAAAAGCTGCGGGTGGTGGACGCCCTGCCGCGCAACGCGCTGGGCAAGGTGCAGAGGCGCGAACTGACAGGCGTTGCGGCCTCCTGAGGCGCCTTGGGGCGTCCTGGGGCATTTGATCGTCGTCAATTCGCCTGACAAGGAAAGCGGCTTGCATAGCTGCACCCATTCCGCGAGTCTCCGGGGCGTCGAGCGCGTTCCGCGGAAGCGGGACCCGGTTTGCGATGAGGACGCGCTCGAGTTTTTGATCCGAAGCACGATGCGATCGGCGCCGTGCTTCGGGACCTTGAGG
>CAMFIW010000217.1 GCA_945952355.1 uncultured Phenylobacterium sp.
CTCCCCTCGCGGGAGAGGGTGGCCCCGCGGAGCGGGGTCGGGTGAGGGGCCGCGCCGACCTTTCCGGAGAGGCTGCAGCCCCCTCATCCGGCCGGCCTTCGCAGGCCACCTTCTCCCGCAAGGGGAGAAGGGGACTCACGCCTCCGCCGCCTCGCGCTCGCCCACCATGTCCAGCAGCCGCTCCATGCAGCCGTCGCGGATACCCTCGGCCTCCAGGTGCTGAACCAGGTCGCGCAGGTAGTCGACATTGCGCCCCGACAGGCCGGTCGCGCCGGCGATCAATTCCGCCTGGCGCTCGAAGCTCAGCACGCCCGCCCATTGCGGGTGGGCCGTGTCGGACAGGAAGACCAGCGTCTTCACCCGCCGCCCATCGCCCAGCCGCACCTCGGCCTCATCCTCCACATAGGTCTCGGTCGGCTGCTCGCGCTCGCGCAGATAGGCGTAGGTGTCGGCCCAGTCCTTCTCCGCCACCCGGTACGCCGCGCCGCGCACCGAGCCGCCCGGCGCCAGGCCCAACACCAGGCCCGGACGCTCATAGGTTCCCCGATGATGGACGGAATAGATGCAAAACGCCCGCCGGCGCCCGTATAGCTTGGCCGGCTGCCGCTCCTCGAACGGGAACCCCGGCCGCCACATCAGCGATCCGTATCCGAACACCCAACGCTCAGTCGCCATGGCCCGCCGCTCGAAGTCTGCCCTTCCCCCTCTGCCCGATGTCGCGCCCGGTCGCAAACCGCGCAGGCTCGGCCTTATCGCTCCCTTCGCGGTCGCGGGCCTCGCCGCCCTCGCCTGGAGCATCGGCTGGTTCTATGTGAGTGGTGAGACCGCCAAGCGGATGGACCTCGCCGTCGCGCGCTTCCGCGCCGCCGGCTACCAGGTCTCCTGGGATCAGCGGAGGATCGGCGGCTATCCCTTCCGCATCGACGTCACCCTCGACGGCGCGCGCCTGCGCGATCCGTCCGGGTGGGGCCTCATGACGCCCAGGCTGGAGGCCGAGGCCTACATGCACGCCCTCGGCCACTGGGTGTTCGCCACGCCCCAAGGCCTGACCTTCGTGCGGCCGCTCGGCGGGCCGGTGGACGTGAAGGGCGCGCTGATCCACGCGAGCCTCAACAGTCTCGACAAGACCCCGCCCAGCTTCTCGCTCGAGGCCACGAAGCTCACCTTCACGCCGGGCCCCGGCGCGCGCGCCTTCGCCCTCGAAGGCGCCGACCGGGTGGAGTTCCACCTGCGTCCCGGCCCGGATGACCAGGGGGCGGTGTTTTTCAAGGTCGATGGCGGCCGCGCCAGGCTGGCGGGCCTCTTCGCTCGCATGGAAGACGGCAAGCCAGTCTCCATCGCCTGGGACAGCCTTCTCACCAAGGTCAGCGGCTTCAAAGGTGCGAATTGGAGCGAGGCCGCGCGAACCTGGGCCGCCGCGGGCGGGACCATCCAGGTCCGCCAGGCCGGCATCACCGCCGGCGACGCCTTGGTCGGAACCCAGGGCGGAACCCTGCGCCTAGATCCCGACGGCCGCCTGGCCGGCGGCCTGGCGGTCAGTCTGCGCCAGGCGCCCAAGGCGCTCTCGGCTCTCGCTGACCAGGGAACCATCCCGCAGGACGCCGCCAACGCCGCCGCGGCCGTCGCCCAGGCACGCACCGACGGGGGCGACATCGCTCGCGCCGACCTGACCTTCGAGGCCGGCCGGGTCACGCTCGGCCCGGTCGCGCTTTCGCCGGCGCCCCGGCTTTTCTGAGCCCGGTCTGCAATTGCGCAGAAGCTTGCTGCAACACTGCTGATTGTTCGCTCCGCAGGGTCGAAATATCTGGGCGGCCTCCTTGAAGCGGGCCAACGAGCCCGCGGGGAACCACCTGTGGGGACACCAAAATGTTGAACAAGATCGGCGCCTTGAGCGCCTGCGGCCTGCTGGCCGCCATCCTGGCCGCGTCGCCCGCCGACGCCGCCGTGGTCGTCTATTCCGGCTACGACGCGGCGGCGACCAGCAATGCCACCAAGCCCAATTCCGGTGCGGCTCGCGCGGCCTTCCGGGCGGCCATCGCGGGGCTGCAGGACACCTTCACCCAGACCTTCGAAGGCGGGCCGACCGGCCAGCTCGCCAGCTACGACCTGGGCGGCGGCGGAACCATGACCAGCTCGGACCTGTCGGGCAAACCCCAGGTCCTCCGCACGGCGATCCAATGCCAGTACGCGCTCTGTGGCGGCAACACGACCGCCGGCGGCAAGACCTACGTGGCCATCAACGGCGGGACGGTGACCTTCACCTTCGCCGATCCGATCCAGGCCTTCGGGGCCTATTTCACCGGCCCGCAGCTTCCCGGCCTGAAGCTGACCTTCAACGACGGCAGCTCCCAGGTGATCGATGTGCCGGGTTTCTTCGGCGCCGACTTCGTGGGTTTCACCGACTTCGGAAAGTCCATCAGCCAGGTCACCTTCGACGGCTCCCGAGACCAGATGGCGATGGACGACATCACCTTCGCCCTGGCCAGCGTCGCAGGCGTGCCGGAACCGGCCGCCTGGGTCACCATGATTGCGGGCTTCGGCCTGGTCGGCGCCACCTTGCGGGGCCGCCGCCGGGGCCAGTTCGCGGCCTGATCAGCCGAACGGCTTGTCCAGCGACGGAGGCGGGACCGAGAACCATTTCGGACCCGCCTCCGTCATATGGAAACAGTCTTCCAACCGGATGCCGAACTCTCCGGGTATGTAGATGCCGGGCTCGTCGGAGAAGCACATGCCGGGCGCGAGCTTGGTGGTCTCGCCATGCACCAGGTTCACCGGCTCGTGGCCGTCCAGCCCGATCCCGTGGCCGGTCCGGTACTAAAGGCCCCGAATGTTGTACCGCGGCGCGTAGCCAACCTTCTCGTAATAGCCGCGCACGGCGTCATCGACCGAGCCGGCTTCGACGCCCACCTTGGCGGCGGCGAATGCGATCTCCTGGCCCTTGTGGACCTGGTCCCAGACCTCGCGCTGATGCTTGTTGGCCTCGCCATAGACGAAGGTCCGCGAGATGTCGGACTGATAGCCGTGGACCGTGCAGCCGCAGTCCATCAGCACCACCTCGCCATCGCGGACGATCTGCGGCTTGCCGGAGCCGTGCGGATAGGCCGAAGCCTCTCCCAGCAGGATCAGGTTGAACTCGCCGTCGCCACCGAGGGTCGCCGTGGCCGTCGCCATCAGGTCGGCGACCTCGCCACGGGTCATGCCCTTCTGGATGCGCGGATAGGTCCAGCGATAGGCGGCGATGGTGATGTCGCTGGCGAGCTGCATCAGGGCGAGTTCGGCTGGGGTCTTTATCATCCGCACGCCGCGCGCCACCGCCGCGCCGTTCACCACCTTGGCGTCCGGCAGCGCCTTCTGCAGGGCGTCGACGATGAACAGGCGCACCGTCTCCTCGACGCCGATCGTCCCGCCCGCCAGCTTCTGGTCCCGCAGCCAGCCGGCCGCGATCTCCATGGAATTCTCGTCTTCCTGCCAGACCCGCACCGAGGCCTTGATCCCCAGGGTCTCGCGCACCGAGGGCTCCTCGAAGTGGGGGGTCACGATGACCGGCTCGCCCTCGACGGGGATCAGGGCCACGGTCGGCCGCTCGCTGCGGCTCCACTTCACGCCGGTGAAGTAGATCAGCGCCGAGCCCGACTCGACCAGGAAGGCGCTCATCCCCTTGGTCTTCATCAGCGCCTGCAGCCGGCCGAGCCGCCCTTCGCGCTCGGCCTGCGAGATCGGGACGACCCCGCTGGTCATCGAGCTCAGCCCGTCGGCCTTGGCGGGCGGCGCGGCGCGCGCCATCCCGGCGCCCAGCATCAGCCCCCCGCCCGCGGCCAGCCCAAGAAAGCTGCGTCGATCAGCCTGAATCATGGCGTCCCCTCCAGTCGCGGCGAGGAGCATGGCGTTCAGTCCAGGAACTGCAAGCCCTTCGCCGCAAGGCGGTCGCGCAGGATGCCCATCGCCTTGGGGCCCATGCCGTGCAGGGCCAGCAGCTGCTTCTCGGTGACCGCCGCCAGGTCCTCCAGCCGCTGGTGACCCGCCCCGATCAGGGCCCGCTTGGCCGGCGCGCCGATGCCGTCGAAGTCGTCCGCACCCTTAGCCATGGTCATCTCCCGCGTCCGAAGCTATGCCCGAAGGACGCGCCACCCCCAGCCGATCCGACATTGCCCCGATGACCACCGCCGAAGTCCAGCTCCCCTGTTCCGACCTGACGCCGGCCCTGGACTTCTTCGTCGGGCGCCTGGGCTTCCGGGTCGAGACCATATTCCCCGCCGACGACCCGCAGGTGGCGAGCCTGTCCGGCCACGGCCTGCGCCTGCGCCTCGCGCCCGGCGAGGGCGATCCCGGCCACATCCGCATCGCCGTGCCGGAGCTCCCGGCCGAGCCCGAGCTCGTCGCCCCCAACGGCGCGCGCGTCGAATACGTCCTGGCCGACCCGCCTTACGTCCTGCCGCCGCTGGTTCCAGAATTCGTCATCACCCGCGCGGCCGACAGCGAGGGCGCCGGCGAGGGCCGGGCGGGCATGCTCTATCGCGACCTGATCCCCAGCCGGCTCGGCGGCCGCTTCATCGCCTCGCACATCCAGATCCCCGACGGCGGCCCGGTCGCCGACTGGGTGCATTTCCACAAGATCCGCTTCCAGATGATCTTCTGCCGGCGTGGCTGGGTGCGCGTCGCCTACGAGGACCAGGGCGAGCCCTTCGTTCTCCAGCCCGGCGATTGCGTCCTGCAGCCGCCGCGCATCCGCCACCGGGTGCTTGAGGCCTCCGATGGCTTGGAGGTGGTCGAGATCGGCTGCCCCGCGCTGCACGAGACCCTGGCCGACCACGACATGACGCTGCCCACCGGCCGGCTGCGGCCCGATCGCGATTTCGAGGGCCAGGTCTTCCTGCGCCACATCGCCGCCGACACACGCTGGCTGCCGCATGACGGCTTCGAGCGCCGCGACACCGGCATGGCCCGGGCGACGGCCGGCCTCGCCGACGCCTTCACCTTGCGGCCCACAAGCCGCACCGATCGCCTCGAGGTCGCGCCGCACGCAGGCGAGTTCCTGTTCGGCTTCCTGCTGGAGGGCTCGGCCGTGCTGGAGCGCCGCGGCGACCATGCGCTGGGTCCCGCCGACGCCTTCGTCATACCGGCCGGCGAGGCCTGGGCCCTGCGCGAGGCCAGCTCCGACCTGCAACTCCTGCAGGTCGTGCTCCCCGCCGCCTAGAACATCGGGTCGAGCGGCCGCTTCTTCTTGCGCGGCGGCGCCCACATCACGCCCGGATAGCCCTTCAGCGGCTTCAGCGGCTCACCCTCCCAGGTCCAGTCCGCCTTGTCGTCGAGGTTCATGTGGTAGCGCGGCTCACGGCCCGTGCGGCTGTCGAACACCGCGCGCGGGATGTTCACGTTCTTGGGCGAGCGCGCCCGCTCGTAGAGCATCGGCGTCCCGCAGCGGCTGCAGAAGCTCCGCGTCGTCCCCGCCGCCGCGTCCTCGTAGCGGGTCAGCATCTCCTCGCCGTCCAGGATCCGGAACCGGCTGCGCCAGCTCCCGACATAGGTCGCATAGGCCGCCCCCTGGGCATGGCGACTACGCTTCGAATGGTCGTGCCAGGCCCATTGCGCCGGCACGTCGATCTCAACCCGCACCGCGCCACACACGCAGGCGCCCTCAGCCTGCACCGCCGACCGCTTCACGCCGCTTGCCTCCTCGCCTGGGCCATCCGACAAGGCGGCCGCGAAAGGATCCGCAGATGCCCGAGGTC
>CAMFIW010000218.1 GCA_945952355.1 uncultured Phenylobacterium sp.
AAGGCCGCCGGCGCCGACGCGTTTAAGCTGGCGAACGACGCCACAGGCACTAATGCCTAGGCTCGTGGCGGCCGGGGTTTCTAGGTGCATGGCGGGCTGTGGGACGGGCGGCGGCTATACGAGCTCTACCAGGAGGCCCACACGCCTTGGGAGTGGCACGCCGAGCTGTTCGAGCATGCGCGCAAGGTCGGCATCTCGATCTTCTCCTCGCCCTTCGACCCGACGGCGGTGGAGCTGCTGGAGAGCCTGGGTGCGCCGGCCTACAAGATCGCGTCGTTCGAGCTGATCGACATTCCGTTGATCCAGCAGTGCGCGCGGACCGGCATGCCGCTGGTCATGTCCACGGGCCTCGCGTCGCCGGAGGAGATCACCGAGGCGGTGGCCGCCGCGCGGGGCGCGGGCTCCGGCGGCATGATCCTGCTTCACTGCACCAGCGCCTATCCGGCCCCGATGTCGGACATGAACCTGGTGACCATCCCGCATTTGGCCCAGACCCACGACGTGGTCGTCGGGCTGTCGGACCACACCATGGGCGTCGCCGCCTCGGTGGCGGCGGTTTCGCTGGGCGCCTCGTTCATCGAGAAGCACTTCACGCTCAGCCGCGCCGAAGGCGGCGTGGACTCGGCCTTCTCGCTGGAGCCGCACGAGCTCGAGCGGCTGGTGAAGGAGGCGCGAGACGCCTGGGAGGCGCTCGGGGCGCTGAAGCATGGCGAGCTGCGGTCCGAGGATTCGAGTCGCGACCATCGCCGCTCGCTCTACGTCGTCGCCGATGTCCGCAAGGGCGAGCTGATCACCGGCCAGAACGTGCGATCGATCCGCCCGGGCCTCGGCCTGCCGCCCAAGTACCTGCCCCAGGTGCTCGGCAGGCGCGCCGTCCACGACCTCGCCCGCGGTACGCCCCTGGCCCGGTCGATGGTGGAGTAGCCGGCGCTTACTTCGGCGCCATCCCAGAGGCGCGGCGTGATCCCTTTCCTTCTCCTCTTGCGGGAGAAGGTGGCCGCTCGGAGAGCGGTCGGATGAGGGGTCTCTCAGATCTTTCCAGATGGGCGGCGCGGCCCCTCACCCGACCCTGCTCCGCAGGGCCACCCTCTCCCGCGAGGGGAGAGGGAAGCGATGGGAGGCGCGCTGGCGGCATCACACCTCGCTCTCGTAGCGCTGGAAGGGCAGGGCGCGGACGGCGTCGGTGGTGAAGGTGGGGTCGGCCGGATAGAGCGCTTCGTAGACCCTGGCCACGAAGTCGAAGTCCTCGGGATAGTCGACCGTCCAGCGCAGGGCGCTGTCGTCGTGGGCCTGTTTCAGATGGCCCTGCCGGAAGCGGGCGCCGGGCTTGTAGAGGTAGGGCGTGACGTGCTCGCGGTCGTAGGGATCGTCGGTCTCCCGCGCTGAGGCGAGCAGGGCGTCGATCTTGAAGACCTCGACGTCCAGGCCGCGTGGATAGGTGCGCTCGCGGCCGTTGGAGACGTAGTCGAGATCTTCGCGGCGCATGAGGGCTATGGCCTCGTCGATCACCCCGGCGTCGGCCAGGGGACAGTCGGCGGTGAGCCGCACCATGTCGCCCTCCAGCCCGAACTCGCCGATCGCGCCCACGAAGCGGCCGAGCACGTCGTCGAGCGCGCCGCGATGCACCTGTACGCCGATCGCGCGCACTGCGTCGGCGAGGCCGTCGTCGGAGGGATCGACGCTGGTCGCGACCACGATGCGGTCGAGCATGGCGCTGCGGCGCAGGCGCTCGATCTGTCGCTCGATCATCGGGCGGCCCAGGATCGGCTTCAGCACCTTGCCGGGCAGGCGCGACGAACTCATCCGCGCCTGGAGCACCGCCGTGATCATGGTCTGCGAGGTCCCTGGCCGTCCGCTGTCAGAATACCCTAGTCTTGGCGCGAGTCGGGGCCATGGGGACGATCCGATGCTGATCCTGCTGGGCGTGGCGCTCGTGGTCGTGGGTTTCGCGGTCGGGTTCAACCCGCTGCTGGTCGTGGTGGTCTCGGCCCTGGTGACCGGGATGGCGGCTGGCCACACGCCGGTCGAGGTCCTGGCGACCTTCGGGAAGGCCTTCAACCAGAACCGCAATATCAGCGTGGTCTTCCTGGTGCTGCCGGTGATCGGCGTGCTAGAGCGCGCAGGCCTCCAGGAGCGGGCGCGCAGCCTGATCGCGGGCTTCCGCTCGATCTCCATCGCCCGGCTGCTCATCGGCTATCTGGCCTTTCGCCAGCTCACCGCGGCGCTCGGCCTGATCTCCATCGCCGGCCAGGCCCAGACGATCCGCCCGCTGGTGGCGCCGATGGCCGAGGCGGCGGTGGAGGCCCGAATCGGGCCGATCGACGAGCCGCGACGCCAGGCCATCCGCGCCATGACCGCGGCGACCGACAATGTCGGCGTCTTCTTCGGCGAGGACATCTTCCTGGCCATCGGCTCGATCCTGCTGATGGTCGGCTTCCTCAGCCAGAGCGGCATCGTCCTGGAGCCCTTGCAGCTCTCGGTCTGGGCGATCCCGACCGCCATAGCCGCCTTCGCCGTCCATGGGGCGCGGCTCGTGCTGTTCGGCCGTCGCCAGGACCGGACCACGCCGTGATCAAGCTCTCCTTCGTCTTCATCGTCGCCGGGCTGATCTTCGCCGCCTATGCGGTGCTGAGCGCGCTCGACCGGACCAATCCCAAGCGCTGGCGCAACGCTCTGTTCTGGGCGCTGTTCGCGGCGAGTTTCCTGGCGGGCGACCATTTCGGCGACCTCGGCAACGGGGTGCTCGTGGTGCTTCTCGCCGTGACGGCGGGTGTCGGCGCCCTGGGCCGGGGCGAACCCGCAGGTCCCAACGCCGCCGAGAAGCACGCCAGCGCGGCGCGGTTCGGGAACTGGCTGTTCCTGCCCGCCCTCGTGATCCCGGCGGTGGTGCTGTTCGGCTCGCTGGCCGGCAAGCACATGCGCCTGGGCGGCGGCCCGTTGCTGGAGCCCAAGCAGGAGACCCTGATCTCGCTGGCGATAGGGGCGATGATCGCGCTGGCGGTCGCCCTGCCGCTGCTGCGCCAGCCGGCGGGGGCTCCGTTGCAGGAAGGCCGGCGGCTGATGGACACCGTGGGCTGGGCGGCGCTGCTGCCCCAGATGCTGGCGGCGCTGGGGGCGGTCTTCACCCTGGCGGGGGTCGGCAAGGTTGTGGGCGGCATGGTCGCCGCCGGCATCCCGATGGACAGTCGCGCGGCGGCGGTGGCGGCCTACTGCATCGGCATGGCGGGCTTCACGATGATCACCGGCAACGCGTTCGCGGCCTTCCCCGTGATGACCGCCGGCGTGGCCCTGCCGTTCCTGATCGGCAAGTTCGGCGGCGACCCGGCGGCGATCTGCGCCATAGGCATGCTGTCGGGTTTCTGCGGGACGCTGATGACCCCGCTCGCCGCCAACTTCAACGTCGTGCCCGTGCGCCTGCTGAACCTCGACGACCGCTATGGCGTGATCCGCGCCCAGGCGCCGACCGCCATCCCGCTGCTCATCGTCAACATGGTCCTGATGTATGTCCTCGCCTTCCGCGCTCACGGCTGAGGCCGCTTCGAAGTTCGCGGGCCTCGCCCTAAGCCACGTGACCCGCGAGTTCCCCAACAAGCTCGACCACACCATGGTCGGGCTGGCGGACGCGCGCGGCCCCCGCGACCTGCATCCGATCTTCTACGGCAGCTACGACTGGCACTCCTGCGTGCACGGCTACTGGCTGCTGGCGACCCTGCGCCGGCTGCACCCGCAGATTCCGGAGGCGGCGGCCATCGACGCCCTGTTCGCGCAGGCCTTCACGGCGGACAAGGTCGAGGCCGAGCGGGCCTATCTCGACCGGCCGACGGCGCGGGGCTTCGAGCGGCCCTATGGCTGGGCGTGGCTGTTGAAGTTGCAGGGCGAGTTCCTGGCGCACGACGCGCCCTGGGCCGGGCTGATGGCGCCCTTGGCGGAGGCTTTCGCCGATCGCTGTCGCGAGTTCCTGCCGCGCGCGACCTATCCGATCCGCACCGGCGTGCATTCCTCGACCGCATTCGCGCTCGCCCTCGCGCAGGACTATGCCGTCGCGACGAAGGACGCGGCCTTCGAGGCCCTGCTGCGCGACAAGGCGCGGGCCTGGTACGGCAATGATCGCGGCTGCCAGGCCTGGGAGCCGTCGGGGGACGACTTCCTGTCGCCGGCCTTGATGGAGGCCGAGTGCATGCGCCGGCTCCTGCAGCCCTCGGCCTTCAGGACCTGGTTCGCGGCCTTCCTGCCCGACGCGGCGGTGAGCCTGCCCGCCACCCTGTTCGCGCCGGCGACGGTCAGCGACCGCAGCGACGGCAAGATCGCCCACCTCGATGGTCTCAATCTCAGCCGCGCCTGGTGCTGGCGCTCGATCGCCGGGAGCCTGGCTGCGGACGATCCGGTCCGCGGCGTCGCCCTGGACGCGGCGGAGCGGCACCTGGCGGCCAGCCTGCCGCACGTGGCCGGCGACTATATGGGCGAGCATTGGCTGGCCAGCTTCGCGCTCCTGGCCCTGATGGCCGGGTGAGGGATTTGACAGCGACCCGCGGCGTCGCGATTGATCGGCGAATGAAGTTCCGCCCCGGACCCCGCGCTTGAGCGACCAGACCACCGGCACCCTCGACGCCGCCCTGGCCCAGGGTGGGCGCATGTTGTCGCGGCGGCCGGATCTCGCCGAGCAGCAGGCCCAGGCGATTCTCGAAGTCGCGCCGGGCCATCCGGCCGCCGTGCTGCTGCTGGCCCAGGCGCGGAAAGGGCAGGGCGACCTGGCTGGGGCGCTGGCGCAGCTCGAGCCCCTGGCCGCCAGCCAGCCGCGCTGGGCGGCCGCACACCTGGAACTCGGGCTCGCGCGGGGTGAGACGGGCGACGGTGTCGGCGCGGTGCGGGCGCTGGACCACGCGACGCGGCTGAAGCCGGATCTTTCCGAGGCCTGGGGCGCGCTGTCCGACCAGCGCCGGCTGCTGGGCGACGCGAAGGGCGCCGATGCGGCGCGCGCCAGGCAACTCGGCCTCGCCGCCAAGGACCCCGCCCTGCTGGAGGCCGGCGCGGCCCTGGTCGAGGGCAAGCTGGCGGTGGCCGAGCACCTGTTGCGCGATGTGCTGAAGGCGCGGCCCAATGAGGTCGCGGCGCTGCGCATGCTGGCCGAGGTGGCGACCCGGCTCGGGCGCTACGAGGACGCCGAGGCGATGCTGAGCCACTGCCTGGAGCTGGCGCCGGGACTCGCGCTCGCCCGGCACAACCTCGCCGTCGTTCTCTATCGCCAGACCAAGGCCGCCGAGGCCCTGGCCGAGGTCGAGGCCCTGCTGGCGGAAGACCCGAAGAATCCCAGCCATCGCAACCTGCAGGCCGCCACACTCGGCCAACTCGGCGAATACGATCGGGCCATCGCCGTCTATGAGCGCCTGCTGAAGGACTATCCGGTCCAGCCGAAAGGCTGGATGAGCTTCGGCCACGCCCTGAAGACGGTCGGCCGGCAGGACGAGGCCGTCGCCGCCTACCGCAAGGCGCTGGAACAGATGCCGAGCCTCGGCGAGGCGTGGTGGAGCCTGGCCAACCTGAAGACCGTGAAGTTCGGGCCGGCCGATCTCGCGGCCATGCGGAGCGCGCTGGAGCGCGGCGACCTGACCGACGAGGATCGCTTCCACCTGCAGTTCTCGCTGGGCAAGGCGCTGGAGGATGCGGGCGACTTCGCCGCGTCGTTCGAACAGTACGCGGCGGGCAACGCG
>CAMFIW010000219.1 GCA_945952355.1 uncultured Phenylobacterium sp.
GGCCACGTCTTCGAGGTCCTCCTCGGTGTGTGGCAGGAACTCGTGAAGCGGCGGGGCGAGCAGCCGGATGGTGACCGGCAGGCCCTCCATGATCGTGAACAGCTCCACGAAGTCGGCCCGCTGCATCGGCAGGATCTTGGCCAGCGCCGTGCGGCGGCCGGCCTCGTCGTCGGCCAGGATCATCTCGCGCACGGCGGCGATCCGGTCCTCGTCGAAGAACATGTGCTCGGTGCGGCACAGCCCGATGCCCTCGGCGCCGAACTGGCGGGCGGTGCGGGCGTCCAGCGGTGTCTCGGCGTTGGCGCGCACCTTCAGGCGGCGCGCCGCGTCGGCCCAGCCCATCAGGGTCGCGAAGTCGCCGGTCAGCTCGGGCTCGATCATCTTGACCTTGCCGAACAGCACCTCGCCCTTCGACCCGTCGACGGTAATGATCTCGCCGGCCTTGAAGGTGCGCGAGCGCACGCGGAACTCGCCCGCCTTCTCGTCGATCTGGATCTCACCGGCGCCCGACACGCAGGGCCGGCCCATGCCGCGGGCGACCACGGCCGCGTGGCTTGTCATGCCGCCGCGGGCGGTGACGATGCCCTTGGCCGCGTGCATGCCGTGGATATCCTCGGGCGAGGTCTCCTCCCGAACCAGGATCACCGCCTCGCCGGCGTTGCCCAGTCGCTCGGCCTCGTCGGCGTCGAATACGATCTTGCCAGTCGCCGCGCCCGGAGACGCCGGCAGGCCCGAGGTGATCACGTCACGCGGGCTGGAGGGATCGATGGTCGGATGCAGGAGCTGATCGAGGCTGCCCGGCTCGACGCGCAGGATCGCCTCGTCCTTGGTGATCAGCCCCTCATTGGCGAGGTCCACGGCGACCTTCAGCGCCGCCTTGGCGGTGCGCTTGCCGTTGCGGGTCTGGAGCATGTAGAGGCGCCCCTTCTCCACCGTGAACTCGATGTCCTGCATGTCGCGATAGTGCTGCTCCAGCTTCTCGACGACGGACTTGAACTGGGTGAAGACGTCCGGCAGCGCCTCTTCCATCGAAGGCGCCTTCTCGCCCATCTCCTCACGCGCGGCGCGGGTCAGGGCCTGGGGCGTGCGGATGCCGGCGACGACGTCCTCGCCCTGGGCGTTGATCAGGAACTCGCCATAGAGCTTGGCTTCCCCAGTCGAGGGATTGCGGGTGAAGGCGACACCGGTGGCCGAGCTGTCGCACATGTTGACCAACACCATCGACTGGACCTTGACCGCCGTGCCCCAACTCTCCGGGATATCGTGCATGCGGCGATAGAACTTGGCCCGCTCGTTCATCCAGCTCGCGAAAACGGCGCCGATGGCCCCCCAAAGCTGCGCCTGCGGATCCTGCGGGAAGGGCTCGCCCCGCTCCTGCTGGACGGCGGCCTTGTAGTCGGCGACCACCCGTTCCCAGTCCTCAGCCGAGAGCCCGGTGTCCACCGTGACGTCCAGGCGCTCCTTATGCTCGTCGAGGATCTCCTCGAACATGTGGTGGTCGAGGTCGAGCACCACGTTGGAGTACATCTGGATGAAGCGGCGATAGCTGTCGAAGGCGAAGCGGCGATCCCCGGCCAGCTTGGCCAGGCCTTCGACGGTCGCGTCGTTCAGGCCGAGGTTCAGGACCGTGTCCATCATGCCCGGCATCGAGGCCCGCGCGCCCGAGCGCACCGAAACCAGCAGCGGGTTGGCCGGATCGCCGAAGGTCTTGCCCGTGACCTTCTCGACCTTGGCGAGGCCGGCCTCGACCTGGCCTTTCAGGTCGGCCGGATACTGCCGCTCGTTGGCGTAGTAGTGGGTGCAGGCCTCGGTGGTGATGGTGAAGCCCGGCGGCACCGGCAGGCCCAGCGCCGACATTTCGGCGAGGTTGGCGCCCTTGCCGCCGAGGAGGTTCTTCATCGAGGCGTCGCCGTCGGCGCCGCCGCCGCCAAAGGAATAGACCCAGCGCGACTTGGCGAGCGTATCGGTCGACATCCTTGAAGTCCTCCTAGCTGTTCACCTGACCGAAGTCGGCGACGCGCCCCATGGCGTCGCGAACCTGAGCCAGAAGCCGCAGGCGGTTCTCACGTTCCGCCGCCACGTCCGAATTCACCAGCACCTCCTCGAAGAAGGCGTCCACCGGTTGCCGGAGCTTCGACAGCGCCCGCATGGCGCCGGCGAAGTCCTCGGCGTGCAATGCCTTCCCCACCTCGGGTTCGGCAAGGGAAATCGCGGAGATCAGGGCCGCTTCGGACTTGGGCGCGCCGGCCATGGCGACGGCGTCGCCGTGCGGCAGCGGCCCCTTCTTCTCCTCGGCCTTGAGGATGTTGGTCGCCCGCTTGTAGCCGGCCAGCAGGTTCGCCCCGTCCTCCGTGACCAGAAAGTCGGACAACGCCTCGACCCGGGCCACGATCCGCACTAGGTCGTCGTCGCCGAGCGCGAAGACGGCGTCCACGAGGTCGTGACGCTTGCCTTGGTCCCTCAGTGCGACCTTGAGGCGTTCGGCGAGGAAGCCCAGCACCTCTTCCGACACCATCGGATAAGCACGGAATTCGTAGGCGACCTTGCCTTCGGGAGGATCGCCGGCCGGCGCGGAGCGGTCGAAGCGAATGTCGAAGTCTTCCGCCACGCCCACGACCTGCGGCGCGCCTTCCAGCAGCGCCTCCTCGAACTCCTCGACATAGGTCTCGAAGACCCGCGAGGGCGAGCGCGCCAGGGCGCCGAGATAGCCGGTGGTCCGCCGCGTCGAGACATAGAGCGCGCGGCCCGGATCGACGAAGCACTTCAACGAGCGATACCAGTCGGCGACCAGTTCGCGCACCGGAGCGCGGCTTTCCGAGCCCAGCAGGATGCGGATGATGCCGAGCGCGGCGCGGCGCAAGGCGTAGGGGTCGCGGCTGCCGGTCGGTTTCTCGTCGATGGCGAAGAAGGCGACCAGGGTGTCCAGCTTCTCGGCCAGGGCCACCGCCATGGTCACCGGGGTGTCCGGCGCCTCGTCATTGGCCCCGACCGGACGATAGTGATCGCGGATCGCGTCGGCCACGACCGGACTGATCTTCTCCTCGCGGGCGTAGTAGCCGCCCATCAGGCCCTGCAGCTCGGGGAACTCGCCCACCATGCCGGTGGTCAGGTCCGCCTTGCACAGACGCGCGGCCAGCACGGCCTTGGCCTTGTCGGCGCCTACCCGGGGGGCGATGTCGGCGGCCAGCATCTCCAGCCTCTCCACCCGCTCGGCCAGGGTGCCGAGCTTGGCGTGGAAGGTGACGCCGGTCAGCTTCTGGAGGCGGTCCTCCAGCTTGATCTTGCGGTCCTCGTCCCAGAAGAACCGGGCGTCGGACAGGCGCGCCGAGAGCACCTTGGCGTTGCCGCGCGCGATCTCGGCCCCGCCGTCGGCGGCCTCGATATTGGCTACGGTGATGAAGTGCGGCGCGAGCTTGCCGGAGCGGGGATCGCGCACGGCGAAGTACTTCTGGTGCGTGCGCATCGAGGTGCGGATCACTTCGGCCGGCAGGTCGAGGAACGACGGGTCCATGTCGCCCATCACCGGGGTCGGCCATTCGGCGAGGCCGCAGACCTCGTCAAGCAGGCCGTCGTCGTCCACCAGTTCGAGATTGCGCGCGAAGCTCAGCGTGCGCGCGGCCTCGATGATCTTCTCCTTCCGCGCCTCGGAATCGAGCACCACGAAGTGTTTTTCCAGCTTGTCGGCGTAGCTGTCGAAGTCCTTGACCTTGAAGGTCTGGCCCGAACCCATGAAGCGATGGCCCTGGGTGAAGTCGACGCTCTCGACCTCGTCGACCCTGAAGTCGATCTTCTCGCCGTCGAACAGGCACAGGATGTGTTTCAGCGGGCGGACCCAGCGCAGCGTCCCGCGGCCCCAGGTCATCGACTTCGGCCAGGGGAAACTTCGGACGATGTCGTCGACCATCTCGGCGACGATCTCGGTGGTCGGGCGGCCCGCGCGGTGGATGTGGGCGAACCAGACGCCGTCCTTCTCAACCAGGTCCTTCTGCTCCAGGCCGGTCGAGCGCAGGAAGCCTTGCAGAGCGGCCTCGGGCGCGCCGACGCGCGGGCCCTTGCGCTCCTCGTGGCGATCGCCCTGCGCCGCCGGCAGCCCCTCGGCCACCAAGGTCAGTCGGCGCGGGCCGGCGAAGGTCTTCAGCGCCTCGGGTAGCAGGCCCTGCGTGGCTAGGCGTTCGCGCGCCATGCGTTCCAAGTCGCGCGCGGCGCCCGTCTGCATGCGCGCGGGGATTTCTTCCGAGAAAAGTTCGATCAGCAGCTGCGGCATGGTCTAGGCCTTCACCGTCTGGACCGCGGCGTTGCCGCCCTCGTTCTCGACCCAGGCCTCGGCGCACATCTTGGTCAGGTCTCGAATGCGGCCGATATAGCTTTGCCGCTCGGCCACGGCGATGGCGCCCCGGGCGTCCATCAGGTTGAACAGGTGGCTCGCCTTCAGCACGTGGTCGTAGGCCGGCAGCACGGTGCGCTGGCCCTGAGGTCCACGGCCCTCCAGGATGCGCGGCACCTGGCGCTCCATGTCCTCGAACTGCCGTTTCAGCACCTCGACGTCGTAGAGGTGGAAGTTGGCTTCCGACTGCTGGCGCTCGTTCTCAAGGAACACGTCGCCATAGGTCATGGGCAGCGGCCCGTCCGGGTCGTTGAAGGCCAGCTGCGTGAAATGGTCGACATTCTGCAGGTACATGGCCAGGCGCTCGAGCCCGTAGGTCAACTCCCCGGCCACCGGCCAGACGTCGAGGCCGCCCACCTGCTGGAAGTAGGTGTACTGGGTCACCTCCATCCCGTCGCACCAGACCTCCCAGCCCAGCCCCCAGGCGCCGACCGTAGGGTTCTCCCAGTCGTCCTCGACGAAGCGGATGTCATGCAGGCGGGTGTCGAGCCCGATGGCCTCTAGAGAACCCAGATATAGCTCTTGAAGGTTGTCCGGGTTCGGCTTCAGGATGACTTGGTACTGGTAGTAGTGCTGCAGGCGGTTGGGGTTCTCGCCATATCGGCCGTCGCCCGGCCGGCGCGAGGGCTGCACATAGGCCGCCCGCCATGGCTTCGGGCCCAGCGCGCGCAGCACGGTCGCGGGATGCAGGGTTCCGGCCCCCACCTCGACGTCGTGCGGCTGCAGAATCACGCAGCCCTGACGGCTCCAATAGTCGTGCAATTTCAGGATAAGACCCTGAAACGAAAGCGGCTTTTCCGATTTCATGAGGAGCTGTTTCGCAGGCGCAAAAAAAGTCGGCGGACCATAGGGCCCGCCGACTTCTCGATCAAGGTTATGAAGCCTTGGTTTAGTTGCCCTTCGCGGCCGTCCTTTTGCCCGCATGGGACAGTGGTTGGCCATACTTCGCGCGGTTCTCCGGCGTGTCCGCCACCGGCCCATTGGTCACGGTCGTGGTCGTGACCGTCGCTGAGACGTTAGAACCCGCCGTCGCCGCGCTAGGCGCCGCCGGCGCCGTCATGTCGACGGCCGCAGCGCCGCTGGTCGTCGCGCCCATCGCCGGATCGGGGGTCGCAGGCGCAGCGGCCTGGTCGGGCGTCGGATTGACCGGCGGCTGGGCGGCCGCGGTCTGGGCGATGGCCGCCCCGCCCATGAGGGCCAGGGCGGAGGCGGCGGTCACAAGGTGTCTGATCTTCATCATCTGTCTCCTCGTTCGTTCGCCCCCGCGTCCGGCCATCCAGGGCCTGTCTCTTATACACATCTCCGAGCCCACGAGAC
>CAMFIW010000220.1 GCA_945952355.1 uncultured Phenylobacterium sp.
CCTTCAGCCCCCTCCGTCTCGTGGCTCCGCCACGATCCACCTCCCCCAACGGGGGTGGAACGACTTATGAGACGCGGCCCCAGCCTGTTCAACCTCGCCGCCGTGGTCCTGGGCCTGGCGTTCCTCTACCTGCCCATCGTCCTGTTGGTGATCTACTCGTTCAACGCCAGCCGGCTGGTGACGGTCTGGGGCGGCTTCTCCACCCGTTGGTACGTCGCCCTCTTCCAGGACGAGCAGATGCTCGACGCCATCGGCGTCACCCTGCGTGTCGGCCTGGTCTCGGCCAGCCTTGCCGCCGTACTCGGCACGCTCGCCGCCGTGGCCCTGACCCGCTCCGGCCGCTTCCCCGGCCGCACCCTGTTCTCGGGCATGATCTACGCGCCCCTGGTGATGCCCGAAGTGATCCTGGGTCTCTCCCTGCTGCTGCTGTTCGTCGCCTTCGGCCTGCCGCGCGGCGTCTGGACCGTCACCGTGGCCCACGCGACCATGACGCTCTGCTACGCGGCCGTGGTGGTGCAGGCCCGCCTGATCGGCTTCGACCGCACGCTGGAGGAAGCCGCCCTCGATCTCGGCCGCACCCCACTCCAGGCCTTCCTGGAGGTGACCCTCCCCAATATCGCTCCAGCCGTCGCGGCGGCCTGGATGCTGGCCTTCACCCTCAGCCTCGACGACCTGGTGATCGCCAGCTTCACCTCGGGTCCCGGCTCAACCACCCTGCCCATGCGCATCTACAGCCAGGTGCGCCTGGGGGTCAGCCCGGAGATCAACGCCGTCTCGACACTGCTGATCGGCCTGGTCGCCACCGGCGTCATCGCCGCCTACTTGGTCCAGCAGCGCCGCCGCGCCACCGCCTAGAGCGGCGCGATCCTGTCGAACCAGGGCGTGGCCTGCTCGATCTGCGCCGCCAGCCGGAACAGCGTCGCCTCGTCGGCCATCCGCCCCACGAATTGGATCCCGAGCGGCAGGCCCTCGGCGCTCCAGGCCAGCGGCATGCTCATGCAGGGCTGGCCCGTGTTGTTGAACGCCTGGGTGTTGGGCATGAAGGCGAACAGCCGCTCGGTCCCGTTCGCGCCGCGCTCGGTCAGCCAGCCGATCGGGATCGCCGGCCCGCCCAGGGTCGCGAGCAGCAGGACGTCATAGGTCTCGAACAGGGTCGCGACCGCCCGACCATAGGCATGGATCGCCGCCAGGCCGCGCACATAGTCACCACCCGACACGGTCTGGCCCCGCCGATACATCGCCCAGGTCAGGGGCTCGACCTCCTCCTCGCCGACAGGCCGGCCGCGCTTGGCGGCCTCTGCGTCTATGCCGGCCACCACGGACGCCGCGATCGCGTTGCCGGCGCCCAGCGCCATGGCCGCGAAATCGCCGGGGATGGTCACCTCCTCGACGGTGTGGCCGAGGCTCTCGCACAGCTTGGCGGTGGCCGTGACGCCGGCGATGACGTCCAGATTGTCGATCTGCGCGGCCAGGCCCGCCGTCGTGAAACCGATCCGCAGCTTGCCCGGCGCCTTGCCGACCTCGTGCGCATAGGGTGTGGCCGGCGGGCTCAGATAGTAGGGATCGCCGGGCTGGGGCTGACAGGCGATGTCCAGCAGGACGGCGGAATCGCGCACCGACCGCGTCACCGCGTGCATGGCCGAGGCGCCGGCCCAGCCTTCGCCGGCCGGCGCGAACGACACCCGCCCGCGCGACGGCTTCAGCCCGAAGAGGCCGCACGCCGCGGCCGGAATGCGGATCGAGCCGCCGCCGTCGCTGGCGTGCGCCGCCGGCACGATGCCGGCCGCGACCGCAGAAGCCGCCCCGCCCGAGGAGCCGCCGGAGGTGCGCGACAGGTCCCAGGGATTGCGGCAGACGCCCAGGAAGGTCGGCTCGGTCACCGGCATCAGGCCGAATTCCGGCGTGTTGGTCTTGCCGAAGATCACCAGGCCCGCCTCGCGATAGGCCTGGGCAAGCGCGCTGTCCTTGTCGGCGACCGCATCCTTCCACATCGCCGAGCCGCCGCTGGTCACCGTGCCGGCGACCTGCACGCCCAGGTCCTTGACCAGATAGGGCACGCCCGACAACGGGCCTTCGGGGATGCCGGCCGCCGCCTGCTTCCGGGCCCGCTCGGCGAGGTCGAGCGTGACGGCGTTGACCTTGGGATTGACCTCGGCCATCCGGCTGACCGCGGCCTCCAGCACCTCCCCGGCGCTCACCTCGCGCTTGGCGATCAGGCCGGCCAGCCCCACGGCGTCGTGCCGGCGATAGTCCTCGAACTTCATGCGCGCCTCCCGGTGTTTCGACCAAGGGACCACACCGGCCGCCTCGCGCCAAGCGGCGCGCGGCTTGCACCCTGCCTTACGAATTCAGCTTGAGGGCATGGCGATGCGTCTCTTCGGGACGGTTCTGGCGGCGACGGTGGTGATGGCGGCCTCCGGCGCGCAGGCGGCAGGCAATCTGATCGCCGACGGCGGCTTCGAACAGCCACATCTGGCGATTGGCGCCTATGCCTATCCCGGCGGCGCGCTCGACGCATGGACCTATTCCGGATCGGCTCTGGTCAATGCGCAGGGCGCCAGCGCCTGGTACGGCGCCACGCCGCCCGCCGGCCAGGAAGGCGCCCAGTTCGCCGCCTTGCAGGGCACAAGCAGCCTATCCCAGAGCTTCACCGCCGACGCGACGACACTGGTGCTCTCATGGCTCAACGGCGGCCGCCCGTTCTTCGGCGGCTACAACGGCGACCAGACCTACTCGGTCAAGGTCGACGGCGTCACGGTCGGCACATATTCCACGACCAGCGGAGAGGCCTTCACCGCCCAGAGCCTGACGCTTGGCGGTTTCGCCGCCGGCTCGACCCACACGCTGTCCTTCCAGGGCCTTGTGGACAGGGACGAGACATCGTTCATCGACAAGGTCAGCCTCGTGGCGGGCGTCCCCGAACCGGCCACCTGGGCGATGATGATCATCGGCTTCGCCGCCATCGGCCTGACGCTGCGCGGCGAACGGCGCGCCGCGCGGCCAGCTTGAGCCGAGCCGTCTGTCGGGCCGGCAAGGTGACCGCCTCGTACCGCCGCCCCGCTTTTTGCGCGCGGCCCCGGTTGTCGTCGCCCGCGGCGCATGGCATCCGTCGTGCGTGGGCCGGCTTAGCTCAGCTGGTAGAGCAGCGGTTTTGTAAACCGAAGGTCACGGGTTCGAGTCCTGTAGCCGGCACCAATACGCCCCTGTCCATTCGGCCGCGCGGCGACGTGACGCTGGCGCGGCGCACACAATTTGCGCGGGTGGCGCTCGCCCGCACTGTTCAAGTCGCGTTCATTTTGGATAAGAGAGTGTTACCGAGCGGCTACACGAAGGTTTCGAGCCGCTCTGATCGGGGGCTCGGCGTGGCGCGCCACGAAAATCATGGGTCGAGAGGCCGGCTGTTCCGCACGTTGCGCGGCGCGCTGTTGGCTGCCCTGGGCGTCGTCGCCATGGGGGCGGCCCCGGCCCTCGCCCTGGACTGCCTGCCCACGGCCGCATCCGTCGGCAAGACTGGCCCCGCCACTCACAAGGCCAAGGCGAAGCCCGCGGTCCGCAACGCGGCCGCCAAGCGCAAGCCAGCCATCAAGCGCGCCCGGGTCCACAAGGCCAAGACCAAGGCCCGACGCCCCGTCGCTGCGGCGCCGGCCCAGGTGGCCGCTGCGGGGCGGCCCAAGCTCGCCTGCTATTCGCGACCTGTCGGCCCTTTGATGTCGGTGATTCCGATGACCATCGCCGACGCGGCCGATGCGCCGCCGGCCGGGGAACTGGCCGGGTCGCCCATGATGCTAGCCATGGCGGACACGCCGTTCGGTACGGACGCCTCGGCGCTCGCGCCGGCGGTCCCCGGCGGCGGTGACGAGGGTCCCGCGTTCCCAAGCGTGTTCACCGGACCCGGCCTGACCGATGGGGTCAATTCCTTCGTCTTTCCGACCGGCGGCGTTGGCGGCGGCGGCGGAGGGCAACCACCGACGACACCCACCACGCCGGATACCCCGACGACCCCGACGACCCCGACGACGCCTGACAATCCGACTCCCCCGACAGTCACCGAACCGACGACTCCCGGAACCCCTGGCACGCCGCCGACCGTATTCCCAGTCGAGCCCGGCACGCCTGGAACACCGGGTACGCCCGGTACCCCGGGCACGCCGGGAACTCCCGGCGAGCCGGGGACGCCGGGCGGCTGGACGCCTCCGGGCATTCCGGGAACCCCGGGCGGGGTTCCGGAGCCGGCCACCTGGGCGATGATGATTTTCGGCTTCGGCGTGGTGGGCGCGAGCCTGCGCCTCCGGCGTCGGCAGCCCACCTGAGCGTGAAGCCCATCGAGATCTTCATCGACGCCGACGCCTGCCCGGTGAAGGACGAGACCTACAAGGTCGCCGCGCGCTACGGCCTGAAGACCTGGGTCGTCTCCAACGCTTTCATGCAGATTCCCGCCTCGCCCTTGATCGTGCGGATGATCGTCGATGCGGGGCCGGACGTCGCCGACGACTGGATCGCCGAGCACATCGCCCCTGGCGACATCGCCATCACGAACGACATCCCCCTGGCCGAGCGCGTGCTCAAGGCCGGCGGCCAGGCCCTCTCCGCCAAGGGGTCGCCGTTCACTGAAAACTCGATCGGTTCGGCGGTCGCCCAGCGCGCCCTGATGGAACAGCTCCGGTCCACCGGCGAGTTCCTCGGCGGACCCAAGCCCTTCGACCGCAACGACCGTTCGCGCTTCCTCCAGGCGCTCGACGAAATGGTGCAGAAGGAACGCAGGCGCCGCCGCTGAGCGGGCGCGCCCTTGCGTCGGCGGCGGCTTGGTCTAGCTTGCGCGCCGCCGCTCCCAGCGCCGTTTCAAGACCGGAGAGTCCCATGCGCCGTCCCGCCGCCCTACTCGTCCTCGCCGCCTCCGCCGCCGCGCTTGCCGCCTGCGGCAAGTCGGGAGGACAGGCGACGGGATCTGAGAGCAACGCCGGGGCTCCGGCATCCGCGCCGGCCGAGCTCACCGACACCCAGAAGGCCGCGCTCGTGGCCGAGTTGCCCGCCCCCTACAACAAGGGTGATGTCGCCCACGGCAAGACGGTCTTCCTGATCTGCAAGTCCTGCCACACCACCATCCAGGGCGGCTCCGACATGACCGGCCCGAATCTCTGGGGCGTATTCGGGCGCAAGGCAGGCGCCGAAGGCAGCTTCAAGTATTCCGACGGCCTGAAGGCCGCGGGCTGGACCTGGGACGCAGAACGCCTCGATCACTGGATCGCCGATCCGAAGACGGTCGTGCCCGGCACCAAGATGTCCTTCGTCGGGGTCAAAAACCCTCAGGATCGCATCGATCTGATCGCCTATCTGAAGACCGAGACCAGCGCCCCTGCAAAATAGGCGGCCGCATCGTCAAACAATCTTGACGTGTGCGGCAACTGTTCTCAAATTGAGTAGTCGTCGCCTGAAGAGCATCCATGGCGGCGATGCGTCCGGCTTCACCCACCGGGCGCGGCGGGTTCCCCCAGCCCGCTGGCGCGAGGGCCGCGGTCACCCCAAGGGCCGCGGCCTGCGCAATTCAGGAATCGCCGCCAAGCTGCATTCGATCGCCCCGGCCGCGTGACGCGGCTCGGAATGCGCCGCCTATTCCGCGGCGTTGGCCAACCGCGCCTGTTCGGCCTCCTCGAACGCCTCGATCCGCCGG
>CAMFIW010000221.1 GCA_945952355.1 uncultured Phenylobacterium sp.
GGCGAAGCCGCCGATCTCGGTGGGGTCCTGCGGGTGGTGGGCTCCGACCGCCAGCGCGTCGGAATAGGCCTGGCGATACTCGGCCACGGGGCCATAGGTCCATCCGCCCGAATGGCCCACCGTCCACTTGGCGCCGTCGTCGAGGCTGAGCTGGACGTCCGGCCCGTAATGGAGCTCGATGATGGGCAGGGCGTCGACCGTGAAGCCCGTCGACCCGATGTGTGTGGGACGTGCGCGACCGGCCAAGCCGAAGTCCCCAGACCAGCCGGGTGGAGGCGTGTCCTGGGCGCGAGCTGCCCCGGCGCAGGCCCAGACGAGACCCGTGAGAACGGCGCGCTTCATGGCTGAGGCTCCGCGTTGGGCCGCAGCAGCCAGACGCCCGCCAGGATCGCCAGCGCGCCGACGATCTGGAGCGGGTCGATCTCCTCGTGGAAGCCGAACCAGCCCAGGCCGATCACCAGCAGGTAGCTGACGGCGGTCAGCGGAAAGGCCGCGCTGAGCTCGGCGCGCGAGAGGACGTACATCCAGGCGACGAAGCTGGCGACCTCCAGGGCCACGAGGGCCTGGGCCCAGGGCACAGCGGCGGCATGGGCGAACCAGGCGAGGTCCAGGGGCTGGCCGGCCAGGGCGCTTGCGGTGCGTTCGGCGCAGAGCTGATAGGCGAGGCCCAGGAGCGGCACCGTGGCGAATGCGGCGGTCCAGGCTGCGTCCAGGCGGCGGGCGGGCGTGGCGGGGTTCATGCGGCCTCCGCCACTGGATCTTCGGACAAGAGGGGCGCAGCCCAGCGCAGGGCCTGGTTGATCAGCGGATTGCGATGCCGGAAGCGCATTGCCGTGGGGGTGAGCGAGCTTCCGAGGCGCAACTTGCTGGCGTAGCCCGCCTGGCCGCTCACATAGCGCCGGAAGCCCCGGTCGAGACAGAGCTGCAGGTTGTTGAACCAACTCACGAAATAGAGATTCGCCGCGCGGCCCTTTGCGCCGTCCATGCAGAAGAACTTGTCGAGCAGGGTCGACCCGTCGTGCAGGAGCAGGTTGGCGGCCAGCAGCTCGCCGTCCCGGCGGTAGAGGACGCAGAGCGCGCGGCCGGCCATCCGGTCGAGCACGCCCGTGAAATAGGCCGGGGTAAGGTCCTCGAACTGCATGTCGGCGCGTGCGCGGGTGTCGGCGTAGAGCCGGTGGACGTCAGCCTCCAGGCCTCGGATGTCCTGGCGCACTTCGACCTCCAGGGCGTCGCGAACGCGCAGCTTGCGGCGCATGTCCTTGCGGGTCCCCGGAGAAAGCCGGGCGATATAGGCGTCGAGGGTCGGGAAGTCGATGTCGAGGTGCGCCGTGGGCAGGCCCGTCACCGGCTTGAAACCGGGCGCGGCGGCGGCCCACAGCTCCTCATCGGGACCGGGGGTATCCTTGAGCGCCAGCAGACCGCAGCCGGCCGCGATCGCATCGGCCTCGAAGCCGGCGATCAGCCGCGCCAGGATCTCGCATCGATCACCCTCGGGCGCCTCCGGCGCGAAGCCGAGGCCGACCGTCTCGGTGCAGGGCGAGCCCAGGGAGCCGAGCTTGAGCGTGAAAGCCCGCGGTGCGATGCGCCGCACGGCGGCGATGGCGCTCCTCCCGAGATCGGTCAGGGTGGTGTCGAGCGAATAGTCGCTGATGAAGCCCGGCGCGGCGGCGACCGGGCGCCCGTTCAGCTCGACCACCGCGTAGCGCCATTCGAAGCCTGCCAGGCCCGCCCGCTCGACCGCGTCGAGATAGTCGAATCCCTCCAGGTCGCCCGGATGACAGGCGTCCCAGGCCGCGCGGCCGACCGCGGCGATCGAGTTATGGACGCGCACCTCAAGCATGGCGCGCCTGCGCCAGGGTGGGCGGCCCGAAGAAGCCGGCGGTCAGGTCGCCGACCAGGTCGCGCTGCCGGTCGACATGGATCATGTGGTAGCAGTCGTCGAGCATGTGCAGCTCAACGGGACCGCCGAGCGCGCCACGCAGCCGCTCAGCGTTGCGCGGGTGGCTCATGTCGTCGTCGCGGGCGTGCAGGATCAGGGTCGGATTGCGGATTTGGCGTCCGATGCGGTCGATGTGATCGCCGAGCGCGTGCATCTCGTACATCGAGCCCAGGGGCAGGCGATCCAGGGCTCCCGGGATCAGCGGATTGTCGGCGTTGGCGACGCTCTCGCGCAGCCGCTCGTCTTTCAGGCCGAACGGATAGGGTTCGGCGAAGCTCAGCCGACGCAGCCCCGGGAGGCGCGCGAAGGGCTGGGCGATCGGCACGATGCCCGAATACCAGCGGGCCATGTTCCAGCCGTCGTAGCGATAGGTCATGGAATAGACCGCCGCCGCGCCGACCGGCTCCTCGGCGCCGAGGGCCAGGCCCAAGGCGCCGCCGACGCAGATCCCCGCCACATAGACGTGGTCCAGATCGGCGGCCATCCGGTGATAGGCTGCGCGGACGCTGTCTAGCCAGTCGCGCCAGGTCGTCTTGAGCAGGTGGCCGTCGTCGGAACCGTGGCCCGCCAGCAGCGGCGCGTGCACGTCGAAGCCCTGGCGATAGAGCCGCTTGGCGAGAAACTTCATCTCGCCCGGCGCGCCTGTCAGGCCGTGGATCAGCAGCACGCCCTTTCCGTGACCCGCTCGCAGATGGAAGCTGAAATCCTTCATGTCCGCCCCCCGGCGTCGACGCGGTTGGCCCGCGCCAGGAACCCCAGCGCGTGCGAGGTCCCGATGACGTGGACGCCCTTGGCCTGCTGGTCCTCGGCGATGGCGCGGCGCAGGGCAGGCAGGCGGGTCCAGTGGACGGCCGGCCGGAAGTGGTGTTCCGCGTGGTGGCCGTTGTTGAACCAGATCAGATTGTAGAGCGGCGCGTAGCTGGAAACGCCCCAGGCGATCGGCTCGTCGGGATTGCCGCGAAAGTGCTCGTAGTAGCCGTTGAGCTGCGAGAGACAGTCGCCGAAATAGTAGAACGGCACGAGGAACAGGACGGCCTTCCAGTTCACCAGCGCCATGCCGACCACGAAGAGCGCGACGCAGGCGATCTCGATCCGGCCCCAGGTCGCATCGAACGGTCGCCGGGCCTTCAGCGCGGTGTGGATGCTTCCGCCCCCTTCGCGGAAGAAGCCCAGGAAGACGTAGGACCAGACGCTCTCGGCCCGACCGTCGCGGCCATGGCGGTAGATCGACAACCAGTCGCGGGTGGTTCCGTCGGCGCCGGGCCGATCGCTGTTGCCCTCGTGATGGCGCAGATGGACCCAGGTATAGAAGGTCTGGGAGAACCCGATCGCCAGGGATTCCAGCAGGGAAAACGCGTAGTTCAGCGGCTTCCACCGGAAGTATGGCGTGTGCAGGTGGTTGTGCGACACGCCGTTGATGTTCCAGCTGATCGCCAGCGCGTAGACGCAGCCCAGGATCAGGTTCGCCCAAAGGGGCCGCGCATCGAAATCGGCGACCAGCCAGATCACGAACGCCAGGTGCGCCATGGCGGCCGCGACGGACAGCGCGTCCCAGGGCGACCAGGCGAACAGGCCGCGCGTGCGGCGAGGAAGGCGGAAGTCGGAGACGCTCATGAGCCGAGACCCGAGAGCGCCACGCAGAGCACGCCGCCGGCGACCAGGGCGCCGCCCGCCATCTGTCGGCGGGTCGGCTGTTCCCCCAGGACCAGCATGCCGGCCAGCGGGACGCCGACATAGGTCAGGGTCATGACCGGATAGGCGAGGCTGAGCGGCGCGCGCTGGAGTACGAAGATCCAGGCCACAGCCTCCATGGCCCAGATCAGTATGCCCGCCCAGATCAACGGCTGGGTCACCGCATCGACGACCGGATTGCGGTCGCCGCGAGCCCGGTTCGAGCCCGCCTTGAAACAGGTCTGCTGTACGCTCTCGGCCATGACGCAGAAGGCCAGCAGGCCGAGCGCCGTGAGGGTCCGGTGGCTGGACACGCCAGGCATGCGGCCTCCGCGAACAGGTCTAGCAGGCGCAGGTTCAGCGCCTCGTTGAGGGCGTCGGCGCTCGAGCCGGGCGCCCGCCACGGTTGGTCCAGCAGGGCTTCCGCCCTCTTGAGGGCGCTTGCGACCAGGCCCCCGCCATAGGTCGGCCGCGACCAGTCGCCGACCACGTCGGCGCCGACCAGCCGACGGCGGGACAGAAGCCCGTGCAGGATGGCGAACAGTTCGTCCGCGCTCATCCGGCCCTGGTCCCAGTTGGTCGCGGCGTCGGCCGGGCGCAGCACGTCCTTGTCCAGGGTCAGGTAGACGCGTTCGGTGGCGATCCTGGAGATCAGCAGGTCGACGAAGGCCTCGATGCCGATCGCCTCGATGGTCGGCCAGCTGTGGCCACCCACGCTGAGCCGTTCTCCGCCGTCCGGGGCGTGGTAGGCGTAGAGCGCGAGCCGGCCCTCGGTGACGAGGCTGAGGTCGCCCTCGCGCACGCGGCCGCGGCCGACGTCGGCGCTGCAGACGCCCAGCGTGATCACGCTGGCCACGCCCGCGGTCCGCGCCGCCGCCCCGACCCATGAGCCGCAATGCAGGCCGTTGGCGTAGCGAACCCAATCCGGATGGTTGTCGATATGGACCACAGTCACCGGACCGCCTGGACAGGCTTCCAGGGCGCGGGCGATCAGACTCGGAGTGACATGGTGGAAATCGCCGGACCCGGCGAACACCAGGCGAGCCCCGGCCGAGGCCGGCAGGTTCGCTCTCAGGCGCTCGCGCAGCCGCATCAGGGCCGGCGGTCGGCTCCACAGCCGCAGGTCCGGGCCGAGGTCGTTGGCCGCCACCACCGCGGCGTCGGCCGCCAGGGCCAGGGCGCGCAACCGCGCCTGGCCCGCAAGGGCGTCGTCGAGATGGAGGAACGCGGCGCGCATGATGGAGCTCAGCCGACGCAGCGGCGCAGCAGCGCGTCGAGAAGCTTGATCGCCAGATCGATCTCCTCGTGGGTGATCTCCAGCGAAGGCGCGAAGGTGATGACGTTCTTGTAGTAGCCGCCGACATCGAGGATCAGGCCGAGCTTCTGGCCGTCGATCTCGACGTCGCCCTTGAGGCCTTCCTCGGCGATCTGATCGAGCAGGGCCTTGTTCGGCGTGTAGCCGTCGGCCTCGCAGATCTCGGCGCGCAGGGCGAGGCCCAGGCCGTCGACATCGCCGATCTGCGGCCAGCGCTTCTGAAGGTCGCGCAGGGCCTCGAGGAAATAGGCCCCCTTGGCCATGACCATGGCCTCGTAGTCGGTCTCCGCCATCATCTTCATCGCCTCGAGGGCGATGGGCGTGCCCATCGGGTTGGCGTTGAAGGTCGAGTGGGTCGAGCCCGGCGGGAAGACGGTGGGGTTGATCAGGTGCTCGCGCGCCCACAGCCCCGACAGCGGATTGAGCCCGTTGGTCAGGGCCTTGCCGAACACCAGCACATCGGGTTCGACGCCGAAGTGCTCGATCGACCATAGTTTTCCGGTCCGGTAGAAGCCCATCTGGACCTCGTCGACGACCAGCAGGATGCCGTACTTGTCGAGCACCTTCTTGAGCTCGATGAAGAAGTTCGGCGGCGGCACGACATAGCCGCCGGTGCCCTGGATCGGCTCGACATAGAAGGCGGCGAACTCGGCCTGGCCGGTCTTGGTGTCCAGCACGCCGTTATACTCGGTCTCGAACAGGCGCTCGAACTTCTGAACGCAGTATACGCCGTACTCCTC
>CAMFIW010000222.1 GCA_945952355.1 uncultured Phenylobacterium sp.
CCTCGACCGCATCGAGAAGACCGCCCCGCCCGGGGCGGACCTCAAGAGCTGGCGATACTAGGAGAGATCGAGCTTGTAGACCTTGGTCGCCGTGCCGCTGAAGAGCGCGGTCTTCTCTGCGGCCGAGGCGCCCTTGGCCAGGTGCTTGAAGGCGTTCCACAGCGTCGCGTAATCGCAGCTGCCGATATCGACCGGGAAGTTGCTCTCGAACATGCAGCGCTCCGCGCCGAACGCCTCGATGCAGGTCTCGACATAGGGCTTCCACTCCGCCGCCAGTTGCTCCGACGGCGCCGGCGGGTCCGACATGAAGGACGGGAAGTTCGGGAACACCATCGCCAGGCCGCCCAGCTTCACGTTGACCTTCGGCGACTTGGCGAGCTCGCGGATATTGTCGCGCCACACCCCGAACCGCTCCTCGCGCCGGCCCAGATAGGCGCCGAGACCGAGCGGCGTCCCGACGTGGTCGAGGACGATGGTGGTGTCCGGGAAGGCGCGGGCCAGGTCGATCAGGTCCGGCAGCTGCGGCTCCAGCATCCAGGCGTCGAAGCTGAGGCCCAGGGGTGCGAGCTGGGCGAAGCCCTCGCGGAACCCCTCCTCCAGATAGAGCCCCGGGCCACGACGATGCAGCGGGCCCAGCACCTCGGGATCGGCGTCGGCCGAGGCGCTCTGGCGCACGCCGCGGAACCGGCCGCCGCCGGCCACGATATGGGCCTCCAGCACCTCGCGCGCCGCCTCGCCGCGGGTCAGGTCGGCGGCGCCGACGATGCCGGCGCAGGGACGGATTTCGCCATAGAGGTTGCTGGCGCCGATGGCGGCGAAGCCGTTCACGGCCTCGGTCTCGCCGACGCACTTCATGTGCGGCGCGGCGCTCGCCTTATAGAACGAGCCGCACTCCATGTAGACGGTGGCCACGATATTGTGCCCGGCCTTCATGTCGGCCAGCAGCTCGTCCAGCAGGTAGCGCGGCGCCTTGCGGATCACGTGATCGAAGCCATGCTTGGGCGGCGGCAAGGCCGCCAGCACCGCCGGCGGGCGGTCCCACAGGTGATGATGCGGATCGACGATCGGCAGGTCGGGTTCGAGGATGGCTTCGGTGGTCATCGGCGCGCGCCTTGTCGGAGGGTCAGGGCGAAACCTTGCCTGTGGCGTCCCGTTCGCACAATCCTGCGCGGCGCGCCGAACGCGGCGCCGAGGGAGGCATGATGATGATGCGGCGGCTGTTCCTGACCACGGCTCTCACCCTGGCGCTGAGCGGCGCCGCACGGGCCCAGGCCCCGGCCACCGAGCTGCGCTACGGCGCCTGGGGCTTCGACGCCGAGGGCCGCGACATGGCCACCAGGCCCGGCGACAGCTTCTTCCGCTACGCCAATGGCGGCTGGCTCGACCGGCACGAGATCCCGTCCGACAAGCCCGGCGTGTCGCTGCGCCTGCTGATGACCGACCTGGCCGAGGCCCGGGTCCACGCCCTGCTGGAGGGTGCGGCCAAGACCGCGCCCCACCAGCCCACCACGACCGAGGGAAAGATCGGCGCCTTCTACAAGGCCTTCATGGACGAGGGCCGCATCGAGGCCCTGGGCGCGAAGCCGCTGGCGAACAGCCTGGCCGCGATCCGCGCCGCCGACAGCCGCACCAAGCTGGCCGGTCTGATGGGCCACAGCGTCGACGACTTCCAGAGCGCCCTGTTCAGCGTCTTCATCGACGCCGACCCCAAGGACCCGACCCGCTATGCGGTGTTCGTGAACCAGGCGGGCCTCGGCCTGCCCGATCGCGACTACTATCTCGAAGCCTCGTTCGCGCCGCAGAAGGCCAAGTACCAGGCCTATGTGGAGCAGATGCTGACCCTGTCCGGTTGGCCTGACGCGAAGGCGAACGCCGCCGCCATCGTCGCCCTGGAGACCGAGATCGCACAGGCGAGCTGGTCCAAGATCGAACAGCGGGATCAAGACAAGGTCTACAACCCCATGACGGTGGCCGAGCTGGCCACCTTCGCGCCGGGCTTCGACTGGGCCGCTTTCATGGGCGACGCCCAGCTCGCCAAGACCAGCAAGGTGGTCGTCGGCGAAAAGACCGCCTTCCCGAAGCTGGCGGCGATCTATGCCAAGACGCCCGTTCCGGTGCTGCAGGCCTGGCTCGCCTTCAGCTTGGCCGACCACGCCTCGCCCTATCTGTCCAAGGCCTTTGTCGACGCGAATTTCGAGATGCGCGCCAAGACCTTGTCGGGACAACCTGAACTCCAGGCGCGCTGGAAGCGCGGCGTCCATGCGGTGGCCGGAGGCGACTATCTGGCCGACGGTCATTTCGGCGACATGGGCTGGGCCGTGGGCCAGGTCTACAGCGCCAAGTATTTCCCGCCCGCCTCCAAGGCCAAGGTCCAGGCCCTGGTCGCCGACCTGAAGACCGCCTACCACGCCCGCATCGAGAAGCTCGACTGGATGGGGCCGGCCACCAAGGCCGAGGCGCTGAAGAAGCTCGAGACCTACACGGTCAAGGTCGGCTACCCGGACAAGCCGCGCGACTATTCCAAGCTGTCGATCACCGACGACGATCTGGTCGGCGACGTCCGACGCGCCGCCCAGGACGATTGGGCCGTGCAGGTGCGGAAGCTCTCCGGGCCTGTGGACCGCGCCGAATGGCAGATGACGCCCCAGACCAACGACGCCTACAACGGCTCACTGCGCGACATCGTCTTCCCGGCCGGCATCCTGCAGCCGCCGATCTTCGACCCCAACGCCGACCCGGCCGTCAATTACGGCGCCATCGGCGGGGTGATCGGCCACGAGATCACCCACGGCTTCGACGACCAGGGCCGCAAGATCGACGCGGCCGGCGTCTTGCGCGACTGGTGGACCCCGGACGACGCCAAGGCCTTCGAGGCCCGCGCCGCCAAGCTCGGCGCCCAGTACTCCGCCTTCGAGCCCCTGCCCGGCTTCCATGTGAAGGGCGAACTGACCATGGGCGAGAACATCGCCGACCTCGGCGGCCTGACCGTCGCGCTGGACGCCTACCACGCCTCGCTGAAGGGCAAGCCGGCCCCTGTCATCGACGGACTGACCGGCGACCAGCGGGTGTTCCTCGGCTGGGCCCAGGCCTGGCGCGGCAAGGTGCGCGACGACTTCCTCAAGAAGCAGGTGGTTTCCGACCCGCACTCGCCGCGGCAATACCGGGTCGACGGCGTCGTGCGCAACATCGACGCCTGGTACGACGCCTTCGGGGTGAAGCCGGGTGACCAGCTCTACACCGCCCCGGCCGACCGCGTCCGGATCTGGTAGGGCCTCAGCCCACCTCGACCAGGAGTTCGCTGTAGCGGTCGTGCCGCGCGCGGTCCTTCACCGGGGCCATGGTGATCAGCCCGAGACCAGGCCAACGGGCCAGGACGGCCTCGAAGGCCAGCCGCGCCTCGAACCGCGCCAGGGTCGAGCCGATGCAGAATTGCGGACCCCCACCGAAGGACAGGTTCGAGACACCCGGCCGCCGGAAGATGTCGAAGCGATCGGGGTCGGCGAACACCGCCGGGTCGCGATTGGCCGCGCCCAGACCGACCCGCACCGTGTCGCCGGCTCGCAGAGTCCTGCCGCCCAGCTCGACATCGACCGTGCAGCGCCGGTTGGTCGAAGTCGACTGGGTCGGATGGTGGAAGCGGAGCACCTCTTCCAGCGCGCCGGGCATCAAGGCCGGATCGGCGACCAGGGCCTGCCATTGATCGCGGTGCGACAAGAGCAGGAATAGGCCGGAAGAAATGAACCGCTCGGTGGTGGTGCCGGCCGCCGTGTAGATCGTGCTGACCGCCGAAGAGAGCTCGGCGTCGGTGAGCTTGCCCTCCTCCGCCTCGGCGGCGATCAGGTGGCTGATCAGGTCGTCGCGCGGCGCAGCCCGCCGCTCGGCGATCAGCTCGCGCATGAACCGGCCGATCCATCGCGCCGCCTCCAGGCCCGCCGCCCAGCTCTCCTCCGAGCGCTTGGGGGCCATCAGGACGCCGGAGCGGGCGAAGGCGTCGCGGAAATCGTCGCGGGCCTCGCTCGGTATGCCGATGATCTCGCTGGCCACGATGATCGGCACGTGGAAGCCGAAGTCGGTCACGAGGTCGAAGCGACCCTTGGCGGCGGCGAGGTCCAGCCGCTCGCCGATCACCTGCGCGATCCGGTCGCGCCTTTCCTCGATGCTGCGGCGAGAGAAGGCCTGCTGCACCAGGACACGGATGCGGGTGTGGTCGGGCGCGTCCATCTGGTTGAACGAAGCGGCGAGCGACTTGCTCATCCCCTTCTCGGCGTCCGATCCGCCGCCGGAGCCGCCCGCCCGCGCCAGCGGATTGGCGCCGCCCCAGCCGGCCGCCGCGCTGGAGAACCGCACCGGGTCCTTCAGCACCTCGGAGACATGGTCGTAGCGTGTCAGATACCAGAAGCCGTGGCGCGACCAGTGGACCGGATCCTCCGCCCGCAGGCGGTTAAGCGTCGGAACCGGATCGTTCTCGAAGTCGTAGTCGTAGAGGTCCGGCTGGAACGCCGCTGTCTGCGCCTCGTTCATATGATCCTCCCGACGTCAGCAGACCCCGGCGCAGGACCTCTGGCAAGCCCGAGCCTTGCCCGTCCCGACCGGGCGCCGCATTGAGGGACCATGACGTTCCTGTCCCACCTGCCCTATGCGGGCGCCGTTGTCGCCTTCTTCCAGGTCGTGATGATCGACCTGGCGCTGGCCGGGGACAACGCCGTCGCCGTCGGCCTCGCCGCCTCCGGCCTGCCCCAGCACCAGCGCCGTCGCGCCATCGTGCTCGGCCTGCTGGCGGCGGTGGTCATGTTGATCGGCTTCGCACTGATCACCGTGCAGTTGCTGAACCTGGTGGGGCTCCTGCTGGCGGGCGGTTTCCTGCTGCTCTGGGTCTGCTGGAAGATGTGGCGCGAACTGCGCCAGCAAGGCCGCGACGAGTCCGCCGAGGGCGAGGCCGCGCTGGAGGCCGCCACCGGCGTCAGCATCGGGGCGACCGCCAAGGGCGCCACCAAGGCCAAGACCATGGGCCAGGCGCTCATGCAGATCCTGGTCGCCGACCTCACCATGTCGCTGGACAACGTCCTGGCCGTCGCCGGGGCGGCGCGCCAGCACCCGCAGGTTCTTGTGGCGGGCCTGCTGCTCTCGATCACCCTGATGGGCGTGGCGGCGAGCTGGATCGCCAAGCTGCTGCATCGCTTCCGCTGGCTGGGCTATATCGGCCTGGCGATCGTCTTCTACGTGGCCCTGCACATGATCTGGGAAGGCCACCGCAGCGTGGTCATCGATCTCAACCGCACCCACCAGTACAACGCCGTGATGCCCCAGCTCCTCGACATCAAGCCCCACGAGGCGGAGGAGCGGAACGACCAGAAGACGCCGCAGAAATAGGCTTGTCTCGCCGAGGGTGCGGACTAGGCCTCGTCCTTCTTCGCCTTTCGGGGCTTTGCCACGGCGCGCTTCATCTCGCCCTCGGCGACGGTCTTGAAGGCCGAGCCGCCGGGCGGGGCCATTTCGAACTTCACGGCCACCTGGTCGCCCGCCTGCAGGGCGTAGGTCAGGCGAAAGGCAGGAGCACCGTCTCGCGGCGGCGTGCTGAAGGTTACCCGGCGGCCCGGCCGCACCATGGCCTCGATGCTGGGCCAGCGCTTTGGCGCC
>CAMFIW010000223.1 GCA_945952355.1 uncultured Phenylobacterium sp.
CACACTGCATATCGTCGGCAGCGTCAGATGTGTATAAGAGACAGGCCAGAGGGAAGATCGATTGGCCGCCCAGGTTCACGTCGAGCACGGCGCAGTCCAGCTCGGCCTCGCCGGCCAGGGTCATGGCTTCGTCGAGCCGCGACGCGGGCCCGACGACCTTGCAGCCGAGATCGTCTAGCATGTCCTCGATCAGCATCGAGACCATCATCTCGTCCTCGACCACGAGGACGCGGAGTCCGGTGAGATCCGCCTTCATTGGCTAAGCTCCGACGCGCCAGTGTTACCGCCCACGTCACAGGGATGACGCACAACCTCCCGGGAGGGAAGGGCAGAAATTCGAACATGATCAACGGTTGCGTGAAATCGGCGTCCGCTCCGCGACCCCATAATTTCAGGCATGCCTACGGCTCCCCGGACTCGCCATTCTCCAGCGGGGCGGAAATGCGCAGAGACGTGATCTGGTTCCGTACCCGCCGTACGATCTGGAAGCGGTGGCGGTGGAAAATGAAGGTCTGGCCGATCTTCGGGATGGTCTGCGCTTCGTGGATCACAAGGCCCGCAACGGTCACCGCCTGATCGTCCGGCAGGTCCCAGTTCATGGCGCGGTTCAGGTCGCGCACGGGGGCGGAGCCGTCGACCATCACCGAACCGTCGGGCTGACGCCGGACGCCCTGGATGGCGCTGTCATGCTCGTCCTCGATCTCGCCTACGATCTCCTCGAGGATGTCCTCCAAGGTCACCAGGCCCTGCAGATCGCCATATTCGTCCACGACGAGGGCGAAGTGGTTCTGCCGCTTGAGGAAGGCGTTGAGCTGGTCCTTCAGGTTGGTGGTCTCGGGAATGAACCAGGGCTCGCGGCAGATCTTGGCGATGTCGAGCGCGTCGAAGTCGCCCTTGGCCTCCGAGATGGCGTGCAGCAGGTCCTTGGCGTGCAGCACGCCCACGATGTTCTCCGGATCGCCGCGATAGAGCGGGATGCGGGTATGGTCGCTCTCCAGCACCGCATTGACTAGCTCGCGCGGCGGAAGCCCGGCGTCGATGATGGAGATGTTCATGCGGTGAACCATCACCTGGCCGACATCCATCTCGGACAGGTCCAGCACCCCGCCCAGCATGCGCCGGTCTCGCTCCTCCACCAGGCCCTCGGCGTGGTGGTACTCGACCGCGCCGCGAATTTCCTCGTGCGCCGCGAGCACGTCGGTCCCCATGTCCAGCCGCACGCCGAACACGCGCAAAGTCCGGCGGACTATGAACTGAATCGCATAGATGATCGGACCGAACACCTTCACGACCAGCAGGGTCGGGCCCGACAGGAAACGCGCCACGTCGTCGGAGCGCAGGATCGCCAGCGTCTTGGGCAGCACCTCGGCGAACACCAGCACCAGAACGGTCATCAGCGCGGTGGCGATGGCCACGCCCAGCGCCCCCGGGACGGCCCGGGTCAGCACCTGGGTGGTCAGGGCCGAAGCCAGGATGTTGATGAGGTTGTTCCCCAGCAGCACCGCCCCGATCATCGTCTCCTGGTCGGAGAGCAGGCGGTTCACCCGCCTGGCCGCCCGGTCGCCGTCCCGGTCGAGCTGGTGCATCCGCGCACGGCTGGCGCCGGTCAGCGAGGTCTCCGCGGCGGAGAACAGGGCGGAGATGGCCAGCAGGCTGAAGACGACCGGCGCCAGCGCGATCACGGCGCCCATCAGATGGCTCCTTCGGTCTTGAGGAACCCGGCCACGGCCGCGGCGTCCACATCCTTGGCCACGAAGGCGTCGCCCAAGGCGCGGGCCAGGATGAAGGTCAGTCGGCCGCCTTCGGCCTTCTTGTCCTGTGCCATGTGGCGAACCAGGGTCTCGGCGGAAAACGGACGGGCGACGATCTGTTCCATTCGCGTCGGCAGGCCGGCGGCGGCGATGGCCGCCTCCGCCCGGCGCGCGTCCTGGGCCTCGCACAAACCCTGGGCGGCGGAAAAGCGGAAGGCGAGCGCCGATCCGGCCGCCACGGCCTCGCCGTGCAGGAGGGCCTCGCCATAGCCGGTCTCGGCCTCCAGCGCGTGGCCGAAGGTGTGGCCAAGGTTCAGCAGGGCGCGGCGGCCCGCCTCCTTCTCGTCCTCGGCCACGATCTCCGCCTTCATCTCCACCGAGCGGGCCACGGCGTGGATCAGATCCGATGACTCGCGCGCCAGGACGCCCGCGGCATGCGCCTCCAGCCACTCGAAGAAGGCGAAATCGCCCAGCAAGCCGTACTTGATCACCTCGGCATAGCCGGCGCGCATCTCGCGGTCGGGCAAGGTGGACAGCACGTCGAGGTCGGCCAGCACCAGCCGCGGCTGGTGGAAGGCGCCGATCAGGTTCTTGCCGCGCGGATGGTCGATCGCCGTCTTGCCGCCGACCGAGGAGTCGACCTGGGCCAGGAGGGTGGTCGGAATCTGCACGAAGTCGATGCCGCGCTTGTAGATGGCCGCCGCGAAGCCCGCGAGGTCGCCGACCACCCCGCCGCCGAAGGCCACGATCAAGTCGCCGCGGTCGAGCTCCAGCGCCAGCAGCCGGTCCGACACGTCGGCCAGCCCCTCGAAGCTCTTGGTCTGCTCGCCCGGCGGCACGAGCACCGGCGAGGCCGTGATCCCCTCGGCCGCCAGGGCCGCGGTCAGCGCCGCGCCATGCAGCCCCCACACGGTGGTGTCGGACACCACCGCGACGCGCGCCCGCTTCAGGAAGGGCCGGATGAGTCGGCCGGCCTCGGCGATCAGCCCGTGCCCGATCGCCACCTCATATGCACGATCGCCCAGGCCCACGGGGACGGTCCGGTTCACGAGGCTTGCTTCTCCAGGTGCGCGCCGAGCGCCTTGATGACCTGGTCGACGGTCACGTGATGGGCTGCGTCGCCGGTCTCGACCACGACGTCGGCTTCGGCATAGGCCGGGTAGCGGGCCTCGGCCTGCTCGCGCAGCACCTGCATCGGGTCCTTGCCGGCCAGCAGGGGGCGATTGTCCTTTCGCGACACCCGCCGCGCCAGGACGTCGAGCTCCGCCTTTAGCCAGACCGAGATCGACCGCGCCTTGATCAGGGCGCGCGTCTCCGCGTTCATGAACGCGCCGCCGCCGGTGGCCAGCACGTGAGGCGTCTCTTCCAGCAGTCGCGCGATCACCCGCCGCTCGCCCTCGCGGAAGGCGGGCTCGCCCAGGCTGGCGAAGATCTCGGGGATGGAGCGACCGGCGGCGGTCTCGACCTCGTGGTCGGCGTCGCGGAACGGCAGGTCGAGCGCATTGGCGAGCCGGCGGCCGACGCTGGATTTGCCGACCCCCATCAGTCCGACGAGGGTGATGGTGCGGGCGCGCAGGGGATTGAAACGGTCCATGAACGCTCAAGGCTTACACGAGGCGCGGCCTTTGCGCCAAGGCGATGCGCGTGCGCGGGGCCTCGTCTGCGCCGCTTCCGTTGCGATAAGGTGGCTTCGATGAGCAAGGGATCCGACTGGGCGGACGCCTTCCTGGAGATGATGGCGGTGGAGCGGGCCGCCGCCCGCAACACCCTCACGGCCTATTCCAAGGACCTGCTCGACGCCCAGGGTTTCCTCGCCGGCCGGGGGCGGGACCTTTCCGACGCCAGGGCCGAGGACGTGGAGGCCTATTTCGCCGATCTCGCCGAGCGCGGCGCCTCCCCCGCCACCGCCGCGCGCCGCCGCGCGTCGGTGCGCCAGTTCTATCGCTTCGTGCTCACCGAGGCCTGGCGCGACGATGATCCTTCCCGGCGCGTCGATGCGCCCAAGAAGGGGCGGGCCTTGCCCAAGGTCCTGTCGCGCGAAGAGGTCGACCGCCTGATCGCCGCCGCAGGCGCGCGCGACGGCGCCCAGGGCCTGCGGCTCGCCTGCATGGTCGAGCTGATCTACGCGTCCGGACTGCGGATTTCCGAACTCACCGGCCTGCCCCAGGCCGCCCTGGCGCGCGATCCGGCCTATCTGATCGTCAAAGGTAAGGGCGGCAAGGAACGGCTCGCCCCGCTCAATGCCGCCGCCCGCGCGGCGGTGAAGGCCTATCTGGAGGTCCGCAAGGCCTTTCTGCCGAAGGGTGACGCCGCCAATCCCTGGCTGTTTCCCTCGCGCGGCAAAGGGGGACGCCTCACGCCCCGCCGCTTCGCCCAACTTCTCGACGAAGCCGCCGCCGACGCCGGCATCGATCCGGCCCGGGTCAGCCCCCACGTCCTGCGCCACGCTTTCGCTACTCACCTTCTGGAGGGCGGCGCGGACCTTCGCGTGGTGCAGAAGCTGCTCGGCCACGCCGATATCGCCACCACCCAGATCTACACCCACGTCGCCTCCGACCGCCTGGCCGAGGTGGTGGCGACCAAGCACCCGCTTGGGCGCAAATGAAAAGGGCCGCCCCGAAGGACGGCCCTCGTTGCGGGTCGCGCCGGACTTAGCCGGTGATCCGATAGCGGCCCGAGCCGTCCGGGCAGACGCGCACGTAGCGCACGTCGCCGTAGCGGTCGTTCGGAGCCGGGGCCAGGCGGCAGCGCTGGCGCTGATAATAGCCGTAGTCGTACTCGCCGGAGCGCGCATAGCGGTCGTTGCGCCCCTCTCGATACGGCATCGTGTCGGCGTAGTTGTAGTAGTATCCGGCCTCGTCGCAGCGGGCCTTGGCCGCCGCGTTGCCGACGCCGGCGCCGATCGCGCCGCCGACCACCGCGCCCAGCACTGCGCCTTCGGTCCCGCGGCCGTTCGCGGCTACGTTCGAGCCCAGCGCGGCGCCGGCCAGGGCGCCGATCAGGCCGCCCGCCACCTTGCCGTTGGTCTTCTTGGTGGCGCAGGGATCGACATAGCTGGCGTTGCGGCCATAGGCGCCGGCGTCTCGGTCGTAGTAGGCGCTGTCCCACACCGGGGCGGGGCCATAGACCCGCGCATAGGCGCCATAGCCATAGCGGGCGTCATATCGGGCGCGGTCGCGTTCGTAGCGGTCGCGCCGCGCCTCGTAGTCCGATCGCGCGCGGGCGTAGTCGGCCTGCTGGTCCTGGTACTGGGCCTGGCTGGCCTGGTAGTCGCGCACGTCCCGCCGGTACTGGTCGGTCGGCTGGTATTGGGCGAAGGCGGGGGCGGCGACCGAAACGGCCGCCGTCGCCGCCAGTGCGATCTTCAGGGCTTTCATCTTCTTCTCCGTTCTTGCCGCGCGTTCCCGTCGGACGGACGGCCGCTGCCGCCGAAGCGGCACTGGCCTCGCGGCCTCCGATGAAACAAACGCTGCGACGTCGCGACAGTTGCAGGCGGAACCTGGAAGCCCTTGACGCTCTTGTGACGCCGACGGTTCCCGCTTAGGTTCCGCCGCCTCTGTCACGGAAAGGCGATCCCTCCGAATGGCCGCGCACTATCTCGAGTTCGAGCGTCCGATCGCCGACCTCGAAGGCAAGATCGAGGAACTGTCCAAGCTGGCCGAGACCACCGGCGGCGCGGGCCTGGACACCGAGATCGAGGCCCTGCGCAAACGGGCGCAGAAGATGCGCAAGGAGGCCTATTCCAACCTCGACGCCTGGCAGAAGACTCAGGTCGCCCGCCATCCCGACCGGCCGCACTTCGTCGACTACTGTGCATCGCTGATCGAGGAATTCGTCGAGCTCAACGGCGACCGCCGCTTCGCCGATGATCAGGCGATCATGGGC
>CAMFIW010000224.1 GCA_945952355.1 uncultured Phenylobacterium sp.
GGGTTTGCGCAGCATCGGCGTATCGGGCCGAGCCTGCTTTTCGGGGTGGCGCGGGCGCGCGCCGGTGAGGGTGTCGATGACCGTCGCCATGGCCCCTAGATCGTCTCTCGGGGCCGCCGGATCAAGCCGCGAATGTAGCGCTGCCACAGGCGCCGCGTTTCGGGCGGTGGCCGGACGCGGCATGTCTAGGCTTGAGACGTGAATTGCTGTCCATTCGCGCCGATGTTGCGTGTCGCCTTCGCCGCCCTTCTGGTCCTGTCGCTTGCCGCCTGCGACCGGGCCGGCTCGACAGCGCCGTTCGCCGAGAGCCGCACCCCGCCGAACCTCGGGCCGCAGTTCTTCCCGCCGGACGGCTGGGCCTGGGGGTATGTGCAGGTCGGGGAGGCGCCGCCTCAGCGCTACGGTGTCGCGTCGACGTCGAAGGTTCCGCGGGCGGTGGTGCTGATCTCGCCGGGCTACGGCGAAACCGCGGAGACCTGGTTCGAGACCGTCCACGACCTGACGCGCCAGGGCTGTACGGTCTGGGTGCTGGACCCAGTCGCACGCCACCATGATGATCATGGGCGAGATCTGCACGCGGGCCTGCTCGTTCTGCAATGTCGCCACCGGCAAGCCCAATGCGCTCGACCCCACCGAGCCCGCCCGCGTCGGTGACGCCGTGGCCAAGATGGGCCTGAAGCACGTCGTCATCACCTCGGTCGATCGCGACGATCTGGCCGATGGCGGAGCCGCCCACTTCGCCGCCGTGGTCCGTGCGATCCGCGAGGCCGCGCCGGGTACGACCATCGAGATCCTGACGCCGGACTTCCTGCGCAAGCCCACGGCCGCCGCCGAGCTGGTCATCGAGGCCAAGCCCGACGTCTTCAACCACAATCTGGAGACCGTGCCGCGGCTCTATCTCTCGATCCGCCCAGGCGCCCGCTACTACCACTCCCTGCGCCTCCTGGAGCGGGTGAAGGAACGCGACCCCACCCAGTTCACCAAGTCCGGCCTGATGGTCGGGCTGGGCGAGGCCAAGGAGGAGGTCATGCAGGTGATGGACGACATGCGTTCCGCTGGCGTCGACTTCCTGACCATCGGCCAATACCTGCAGCCAACCCGCAAGCATGCCGCGGTCGACCGCTTCGTCCATCCCGACGAGTTCAAGGCCTATGAGGAGATCGCCCGGGCCAAGGGCTTCCTGATGGTCTCGGCCAGTCCGCTGACCCGCTCCTCGCACCACGCCGGCGAAGACTTCGCGCGGCTGAAGGCGGCGCGGCTCGCCAAGGAAGCGGCGGCCTGACCGCGCCTTGCGCCACCTCGTCACGAAGATCCTGCCCTACGCGCCCGACCAGCTGTTCGAGCTGGTCGGGGACGTGAGCCGCTATCCGGAATTCGTGCCCTGGATCACCGCCATGCGCACCTGGAACGCGCGCACCGACGAGACCGGCGTCACCAGCCTCGACGCCGAGGCCAAGGTCGGCTTCTCCTTCCTGCGCGAAAGCTTCTCGACCCGCGTCCGCCGCGACCCGGCGGCGCGTCAGATCGACGTCGGCCTGATCTCAGGACCCTTCGACAAGCTGCGGAACAGATGGCGCTTTCACGAGGACCCGGGCGGGACCCGCATCGAGTTCGATATCGACTTCGCCTTCAAGACGCGCCTGCTGGAAGGCCTGCTCGAGCGCAATTTCGAGCACGCTGTCGACCGCCTGATGGCCTGCTTCGAAGACCGAGCACGGGCGCTCTACGGCCCGCGCGCCGTCTAGGTGAGCCTAGTGCGCGATCCGTTCGCGCATCTGCTCCAGCGCCGCCTGCACGGCGGCCATCTGGATCTCCGCTCGGGTCTCGAACTGGAAGAACTCGGCCCGGTGATAGAGCCCGTGGTTGGTCCGCGCCGTGGCGATGTGCACCGTGCCGACCGGCTTCATCCGCGTGCCGCCGCCCGGGCCGGCGATGCCGGTGATCGCCACCGCCAGGTGGGCGTTGGAGTTCTCCAGCGCGCCCTCGGCCATCATCCGCGCCACGGGCTCGCTAACCGCGCCCAAGTCGGCGATCAGGTCGCCCGGCACGCCCAGCAGTTCCTGCTTGGCGCGGTTGTTGTAGGTCACGAAGCCGCGTTCGAAGACGTCCGACGCCCCAGCGATCGAGCAGATCGCCCCGGCCACCAGCCCCCCCGTGCAACTCTCGGCGGTGACGATGCGAAGCTGCCGCTGGCGGGCCTCGTCGATCAGCAGCCGGGCCAGGGTCTCGATCTCCAGGGAAAACATGGCGCGGGCTCCAACGTGGGCTAGGCAAGGGTCTGGCGTGACCACAACATCGCCTTCGCTTTCGAGACAAGCCGATTCGAGGCGCCATGACCTTTTTGGACGCGCGTTCCGACCGCGCCGACGTGCTGACCCCGACCCTGTTCGCTGTGACCGTGTTCGCCAGCGCGGGCTTGGTGTTCATGGTCGAGCCGATGGTCGCCAAGCTCATGCTGCCCTTGCTGGGCGGCGGGCCTTCGATCTGGAACACCAGCCTGGCCTTCTTCCAGGCCATGCTGCTGGCGGGCTACCTCTACGCCCACCTGCTGCAGCGCCTGCCGTCGCTGCGCGCCCAGGCCGGGATCCATCTGGCGGTCCTGGCGGCCGCGGCTCTGGCCCTGCCGCTGCGGGCGCCGGACCTGCTTGGCCAGCCCGATCCGAACCATCCGGCGCTATGGCTCCTGGGCGCGCTCGGGCTTTGCATCGGCGCGCCGTTCGCCGCGCTCTCGGCGACCGCGCCGCTCGCCCAGTCCTGGCACGCCCGCACCGTCCACGCCCGGACGGGGGTCGAGCCCTACGCCCTCTACGCCGCCAGCAATCTGGGCAGCCTGCTGGCCCTGCTGGCCTATCCGATCGTGGTCGAGCCCCTGATCCCGCTGCCCGGCCAGACCCTGGCCTGGAGCCTCGGCTATGGCGGTTTCATCCTGCTGATGGGCCTCCTGGTCCTGGCCGTGGTCCGCCACCGCGACCTGGGCGCCGGGGCTGGCGAGGCCGCTCCCGCCGCCACGTCCGCGCCGACCTGGCGCGATCGCCTGGTCTGGACGCTGCTGGCGGCCGCGCCGTCCAGCCTCATGCTGGGCGTAACGACCTACATCACCACCGACGTCGCCTCGGCGCCGTTCCTGTGGGTCGTGCCGCTGGCGCTCTACCTCGCCACCTTCATCCTGGCCTTCGCGACGAAGCCGCTGATTTCCAGCGAGCACACTTTGGTCTTCCAGGCCGCCGCCGTCGCCGCCTGCAGCGCCATCCTGCCGTTCAGCGCCACCAATATCGGTCTGTCCCTGCCGATCCACCTGATCTGCTTCTTCCTGACCGCGCTCGTCTGCCATCAGGCCCTGGTCGCCCGACGGCCCGATCCGGCGCACCTCACGGAATTCTATCTGTGGATGTCGTTCGGCGGGGTGGTCGGCGGCGCGTTCAACGCCTTCCTGGCCCCGGTGATCTTTTCCAGCGTCTGGGAATATCCGCTGGTCCTCACGCTCGCCTGCCTGGCCCGGCCCTGGGGGGAGGGACGCGTCGAGCCCTGGCGCTGGGCGACCCTGTTGCTCGGCTCACTCGCCGCGCTCACCGCGCCCGTCCTGACGACCTTCATCAACAACCACCAGGTCGCGCACCTGAACGTCCTGGGGGCCGTCGGCCCCGACGCCATGCGGCTGCTGATCCGCTTCGCCATGGCCACCGCGATCGTCTGCGCCTTCATCATCCGTCGTCGCGCGCTTCTGTTGTTCGGCTTGATCGCGGTCATCTCCATCGCGGCCGAAGGAGCGGGGGATCGGGTCCAGGTGCTCACCACCTGGCGCAGCTTCTTTGGGGTGCTGAAGGAATCGCACCTTCCGGTGCCCGGCCTTGGCGGCGACGTGATGATGCTGGCCCACGGCACGACCCTGCACGGCGCCCAGGCGCTCAATCCGGAGTACCGCTGCCGGCCGTTGCTCTACTACGCCCCGGAGACGCCGATCGGGCAGGTGGTCAAGGCCGAGCGCGCGCGCAAGCCGGCCATGCGCTTCGGCGCGGTCGGTCTCGGGACGGGCGCGATCTCCGCCTATACCCGGCCCGCCGACCGGCTGACCTTCTTCGAGATCGATCCGCTGGTGATCCGGGTCTCCACCAATCCCGATCACTTCAGCTACACGACCGAGTGTGCGCGCGGGAAGATCGACTATGTGCTCGGCGACGCCCGCCTGACCCTGGCCAAGCAGCCCAAGGAGGCCTTCGACCTCCTGCTGATCGACGCCTTCTCCTCCGACAGCGTGCCGGCGCACCTGCTGACGGTGGAGGCGGTGCAGGGCTACCTGACCCACCTGAAACCGGACGGCGTGCTGATCCTGCACCTGTCGAACCGCAATCTCGACCTGCCCAGCGTGGCTCAGGCCGTGGTGGGCGCGACCGGCGCGCCGGGTCTGCTGCAGAAGCACCGCCTGGGCGCAGACGAACCGGCGCTCTGGGAATCCGCCGAAGACGCTGTGATCGTGGCCCGCGACCCGAAGGTGCTCGCCGCCTACGCCGCCGACAAGCGCTGGACGCCGATCGACCCGAGCGCGGCCAAGCCCTGGACGGACGACTACACCAACCTCCTCGGCGCCCTGATCTCCCGTATCAGCCAGCGCGGCGGCACGGGGCGCTAGCGGGTCACGCGTCCAGGGTCAGCACGACCTTCACGCAGTCGCCGTGATGCTGCGCGGCGATTGCGCCGTTGATCTGGGCGAACGGATAGGTCCGGACCAGCTTCTCCAGCGGCAGGCGACCCGCCCGCCAGTGTCCGATCAGTTCCGGCAGGAATTCGTCGGGGTCGCTATCGCCTTCGATGATCCCGCGCACCGTCTGGCCGAAGGTCAGCACCGTGCCCAGGTCGCCGGGCAAGGACGTGCCCGGCGGCGGAATGCCGACGATCCCCAACACGCCCTTGGGCGCCAGCGCGCCCATGATCGCGGTCAGGGTGTCCGGCCGGCCGGTCGTGTCGAACGCGTAGTCGACGCCCTGCGGGACGATGCCCCGGACAGCGGCGGCGAGGTCTGGCGAGGCGATTGGATCGATCGTGTGCGTGGCGCCCAGTTCGGTGGCCAGCGCGCGGCGGGCCGCGTGGGGCTCGACGACGATGACCGATTTGCAGCCTCGGATCGCGGCGCCCATCACGGCCGAGAGGCCCACGGCTCCACCGCCGGTGATCAGCAGCGAGGATCCCGCCGGGCAGGCGAGGGCGAGCATCACCCCGCCCGCGCCGGTCTGGACCCCGCAGCCCAGCGGCGCGGCGAGCTCGAACGGGATGTCGTCCGGCAGCTTCAGGACGTTGGCCTCATAGGCCAGGCAGTAGGTGGCGAAGGAGGACTGGCCGAAGAAGTTCGAGGAGACCGCGGTCTCGCCCTGTTTCAGCGCCTTCGTGCCGTCCGGGCGCATGCCGATATAGTTCAGGGCCGGCATCGAATAGCAGTAGGCGGGGTCGCCGCCCTTGCAGCGGTCGCACTGGCCGCACGAGCGGAAGGTGAGCGCCACCCGGTCGCCCACGGCCGCCCGGGCCTGGCCGAGGTTGACGGTCCAGTCCAGCCCGACCACGTCGGCGCCCACGCCGGCGATCTCGTCAAGCCAGATGCCGCCGCCCTTGGTGAAGACGATGGCCGGGATGCGCTGGCCGTCCT
>CAMFIW010000225.1 GCA_945952355.1 uncultured Phenylobacterium sp.
CCGCCGGCACCGGCTCGATGGCGAAGCGGCTGCGCGGCAGCCAGCCGAAATAGGCCGGCAGCTTGCCGTCCACCCGCTTGGCGATCCAGGCGGCGTCGTTCAGCAGCTCCTGCGGGGTCTTGGCGTAGAACTTCGGGTCGGTGCGCAGATAGGTCAGGAAGGCCGGGAAATCGCCCTGGAAGCCGGTCTCCTTCATCACCTCGAGCATCTGGGCGTGGATCGAGGCCACCTCGCGCAGGCCGAGCTGGTGGATCTCCTCCGGCTCCATGTCCAGCGTGGTGAACTCCTTGATCTGCGCCTTGTAGTAGGCCTTGCCGTCCGGCAGGGCCTCGGCGGCCAGGGTCTCGGTCGAATGCGGGATGTAGTCGGTGCGCAGGAAGGCCAGCAGCTCGCGATAGGCCGGTTGCACCTTGCCGCTGATCGCCGCCCGCGCCTGCGCCCTCAAAGCCTCCTGCTCCGCGGCCGGCACGGAGGCCGGCATGGCCTTGAACGGCTTCCAGAACGGCGTGTCCTCGGGGCTCTTGGCGTCGCTGATCGTCGTCACCGAGACGTCGCGGCCGGCGAGCGTCACCTTCGGCGGCGTGAAGCCCCGCGCCAGCCCGGCCTTCATGTTGGCGGTCTGGTCGCGGAAATAGCGCGGGATGTCGTTCAGCTGCGCGACATAGTTCCGATAGTCGGCGGTGGTGTGGAAGGTTCGCGAAGCGGTGAAGCCCAGGCCAGACCAGAACGAGGAATCCGAATTGAACGGCTTCTCGTACTCCTTGAACGCCTGCTGCGAGATCAAGACCTCGATCTGGTTCTTGTAGACCTCGTAGTTGACCTTCTGCTCGGCCGAGAGCTGCGCCTCTGGAATGCCGTCCAGCGCCTTCCGCACCCCGCGCCAATAGTCGAGCCGCCGCTGCTGGGCGGCCGGATCGACAGCGGGCAGGCGGTCGGCGATTGGCTGCTCCTCGCGGCCCTCGCCAGGGAACTCGGCCTCGCGCCAGGCCCATTCCTTCTCGTACAGGGCCTTGAAACGCGCATCGGCGGCGCCCGGCTGGGGCGCCGCCGATGTTTTCGCTTGGAGCTTTTCGGCTGCGAAGGCCGGCGCGCCCGCCGCCAGAGCCACGGCCACGCCGGTCGCAAGCCAGAACCGCTTCATGGGAACACCCCCGAGTCAAACCAGGGGCGCACTCCATCAGAAGCGGCGGTGTGGGGGAAGGCCCGGCTTCCGAAGCCCAACCCGGCGTCCCGATCCGGCGACGCCGAGTGGGCGGCGCGAAGAATTTGACCGCAGAGTGCGCAGAGAGAGCGCCGAGGTCGCGGAGGTCTCAGCCTCTCTGCGCCTCTGCGAATCCTCTGCGTCCTCTGCGGTCAGATTGAACGGCTCCGCTGCGCGGGGCCTGTTCGTCTGGCGCCTAGGCCATCACCACCAGCACGACGCGGCGGTTGGCCTGGTGGCCTTGCGCGTCGGTCGCCGGCGTCACGTCCTCGGACCCGTACGAGATGGTCGCGATGCGGTTCAGCGGCACGCCCTGCTTGTTCAGGTAGCGCTTCACGGCCTCGGCCCGCTCGTTGCCCAGGCGCAGGGCGACGCCCTTGGCCTTGGTCTCGCCGGGATCCGCATAGCCCTGGATCTCGACATAGACGTTGCGATTGTCGGTCTTCAGTTTGCTGGCGAAGGCGTCCAGGCGCGCCATGGCTTCAGGCGTCAGGGTCGCCTTGGCCTTGGGGAACTTGACGCTGTCGTCGGAAAGCACCTCCGAATAGACGAACTTGCCCTCGGCCAGCTTGCCGGCGGCGTCGGCGCGCTGCAGCGCGTCGTTGGTCCGCGTATCGAGGCTCGCCAGTTGGGTGTCGTGCTGCGCCACGCGGGCCGCGACCGGCGCCACGTGGGAGTCGACCGTTTCGGCCACATACTTCTTGGTCGCGCAGCCGCCGAGGCTCGCCGCGGCCAGAACGGCCGCGCTCGCGATCAACGCCTTGGGTAGTCGCTGGATCATCCCAGTCTCTCCGTTGGTCTCCGCCCAGTCCGCCGAGAACGGAAATTCACGGCGTCGCTTTCGGTTCCGCGCGTTAAGCAAACCGCGTCAGCTTGTCTCAGTCGGACCGCGCTATGACCGCGCGAACAGCAGGTCGCCCCAACGCCATTCGGCCTGTCCCACCACGATCCGCGCGCCGTCGCCCAGTGTGAACAGCACCAGCCCCCGAACGGGCTGCGCGCGGCAGGCCTTCGGCGCGAAGGCGATCTCCCAGGTCAGCGCCTCGCGAACGGCCGCCAGGCCGGCGCCGTCCTGGTCGCCATGGCGCACCCACTGGCCGTTCCAGACCCGGATCGCCTTGCCGTTCGCGCCGGCGAGGGCCTCGCGGACCTTCGGATCCTTGGCCAGCGCCTTCTGCAGCCAGCCGGCCATGTCGCACGACCCGCCGCCCGACCCGGAACCCGCCACCGACGCCGTGCCGAGCTCGGCCTCGCCGACCTCGCTGGGGTCCCCCGCCGCCGCGACCTTGGAGGCCCTGGCCACGCGCATGGGAGCGGTCTTCGGCGGTGCGGGCGTCTCGCGCGCGATCTCGCGCTTTGGCGGCGTCTTCGGAACCTTTTCCGCCTCAGTCTTGGCCGGCGCGGCCTTGGGCGGCTCCGGATCCGCCTTCGGCTCGGGGGCCGGCGGAGCGGGCGGCTTCGGCGGGGTCACGATCTGCACCAGGATCGGGTCGGGATCGATGTGTATCGGCGGCGCGGTGCGTGGCGTCAGCAGCACCATCAGCATCGCCAGATGCGCTAAGAGGCTCCCGCCGACCGCGATGGCGCGTCGGTTGGCCGGTCGTCGATGTTGCGCGGGCGTATCCATGCGCGCTCCACAACGCCTCAAGCGGCTTTCCGGCGCCAATCTGGACATCGGCTGGGTCAGGATCGTGGCGGCCTCGCCATTGCGTCGCCGCAAGTCCGGCCCTAACCGTCGCGCTCAACAGCAAACGGCGAGGGCGCGCAGATGGAACTCAAGGGCAAGGTCGTGGTCGTCACCGGCGGCGCGGACGGCATCGGCGCGGCGCTCTGCCGCCGCTTCGCCCGCGAGGGCGCGGCCCACGTCGCGGTGGTCGACCGCAATGGCGAGGGCGCCCGCGCCGTGGCCGAGGAATTCGGCGGGACCTCCTATGCGACGGACGTGTCCGACCCGGCCGCCGTCGCCGACATGGTCGCCAATGTCGAGGCCGTTCACGGCCGCATCGATCTCTTCTGCTCCAACGCCGGTGTCGGCGACGGGGACCCGGACCGCAACTTCGCGGCCTCCTCGCCGGACTCGGTCTGGATGCGCGCCTGGGGCGTCAACGTCATGGCCCACGTCTATGCCGCTCGCGCCGTCCTGCCGGGCATGATCGCCCGCGGCGAGGGTTATCTGCTGAACACGGTCTCGGCGGCGGGCCTGCTCTCCCAGATCGGCGGGGCGGTCTATTCCACCACCAAGCACGCCGCGGTCGGCCTGGCCGAGAGCCTCGCCATCACCCACGGCGACCAGGGCGTCAAGGTCTCGATCCTCTGTCCGCAAGGCGTCGACACCGCCATGCTTCGCGCCGGCGGCTCCGGCTCGCCCCAGAGCCTCGACGGCGTCCTCACCCCCGACGAGGTGGCCCAGTCGGTGGTCGAAGGCCTCGCCGCCGAAAGCTTCCTGATCCTGCCGCACCCCGAAGTGGTCACCTACATGCAGCGCAAGACCACCGACTACGACCGCTGGCTCTCCGGCATGCGCCGCCTCCGCGCCAAGACCATGGCCCCGCGGGGGGAGGGGCCTTCGGCGACCACGAAAAGCACGAACGAGACGCGCGCGCAGCGCGCCATCATCTGACGGCGAACCTCGAAGAAGGCCAATGTTCGTGTTGGTTCGCGTGGTTCGTGGTTTCAAGACTTGCGGTCTCGCCGCCGCCTCCACCGCCGAGGTTTGAACCACTAACGCGGGCCCAACACGAACGCGGGCCCAACACGAACGCGGGCCAAGTCGGGCGCCGTCGGCGCTTGGGCCGATCGCGCTTCGCGGCGAGCGCGGCAGAGCGTTCGTGTTTTTCGTGGTTCCAACGATCAGCGTCGTCCGTTCTCGACGCCGCCCATCTTCCCCTACGGAGACTCGACCAAATCCCCGCGCGGAGCTAACCCGCTCCCCAACCGGCCCGCTCTCTGTGGCCGGCCAAAAAGGGGAGATACCAGGAGCATGTTCTCGCACATCATGGTCGGCACCAACGACCTCGACCGCGCCAAGTCCTTCTACGACGCCGTCCTCGGCACGCTGGGCGTCCCGCCCGCCATGGTCGACGGCCATCGCATCTTCTACATGACGCCCACCGGCGTATTTTCGGTCTCCAAGCCGATCGACGGCGAAGAGGCGACCCACGCCAACGGCGGCACGATCGGCTTCGCCTGCAACTCCGCCGAACAGGCTGACGCCTGGCATGCGGCCGGCGTCGCCAAAGGTGGGCAGTCGATCGAGGAGCCCCCGGGTGTGCGCGCCGGCGGCATGGGCAATCTCTATCTCGCCTATCTGCGCGATCCGGACGGCAACAAGATCTGCGCCCTGCATCGCATGGGCTGACCTCTTGCGCCCGTTCCGGCGTGCCGGGGCGGGCGCCTCCGCCCGATATCAGGCGACAGAATAAACCCCGGATTCACGAGTGACCGCTAGTTGTATCGCCGGTCCAGGCGCTACGCCTGCGCGTTCACTCTAAAATACTCGTGCTGGGGTCATGGAAACTATTGTCGAACATGTTCAATCACTTGACGTGATCGAACGTATTCGGACGGACTGGGACGCGCTCCATGGGCGACATCCCCAGGCGCACCTGTCCCAAAGCTTCGACTATGCGGCGGTGGCCATCCGCTTCGCGCGGACCCGCGGTGGCGGCGCGCACCTGATCACCACGCGGCAGGATGGGGTCCTGGTCGGGGCCTGGGTCGTGGCGACCCATCGCGAAGGCCTGCTCCGCATCGCCCAGCCGCCGGGCGACGGAAGCTACGAGGAATACGCTTATCCCTTGGTCGATCCCGCGGCGGGCGAGCCCGCGATGCGCGCCATTCTGTTGGCCGCGCTCACCGTGCCTTGCGACATCCTGCGCATTTACAACGCTCGTCCCGACACCGGCATCAGCGAACTGCTCGAACGCCCGCCCTTCTCGTCGCGGACGGGGCAGAGGGTCCGCGTAAGAACCTACGCCCTCGATTTCGGCCTCTACGGCGGCTGGGACGGGTATCTCGCCGCCATGCCCTCCCAGCGGATGAACGACCTCAAGCGCAAGACGCGCAAGCTGGAGGCCTTGGGCCAGGTGGAGCTCGGCTGGTGCGCCACCGCCGAGTCCGCGGCCGACGCCGTTCGCTGGGTTTTCGAGCGCAAGCGCGAATGGCTGTCGCGCAAGGGCCTGTTCTCCCTATGGCTCGGCGAAGATCACACCCGCGACTTCTATATCGCCCTCGCGCGGCGGCTCGACCTTACCGACCTGCCTCTGGTCACGACGCTGCGAGTGAACGGCGAGCTCTTGGCGGCCCAGATCAACCTGCCGGGCCGGGAGCTGTTCGAGTCCATGATCGTCGCCCACGACGACGCCTACTCCAAATGCTCGCCAGGCGAGGTCTTGACCCACTACGGCCTGCAACTCGCCGCAGAGCGGGGCC
>CAMFIW010000226.1 GCA_945952355.1 uncultured Phenylobacterium sp.
CCGATCCCCCACCATCGCCCGCTGGCCCCGCCAGGCCCGCCTCACCGGCGCCCTGCCCGACCTCGCCATCCTCGCCGCGCCGCCGCCCGAGCCCACCGCTCCGGAGACCCTGGCCCCAGAGACCCTCACCGACGACGAACTGCGCCTGATCTTCATCTGCTGCCACCCGGCCCTCCCGCCGGACGCACGCGTCGCGCTGACCCTGCGCGAGGTCGCGGGCCTCACCACCGAGGAGATCGCGCGGGCCTATCTCGCGCCCGCCCCCACCATCGCCCAGCGCATCGTCCGCGCGAAGGCGAGGATCCGCGACGAGGCCCTGCCCTACGAGGTTCCCGCCCGCCCCGACCTACCCGCCCGCCTCGAAAGCGTGCTTCAGGTCCTCTACCTGATCTTCAACGAGGGCTACGCGGCCACCTCGGGACCGGACCTCACCCGCGCCGACCTCAGCGCCGAGGCCATCCGCCTGGCGCGCCTCGTCACCGGCTTGCTCGGCGGGGCCGGGGGCGAGGGGCTGGTCGCCCTCGTGCGGCTGGACGAGAGCGGGCGCGCGGGGCGGCTCGACGCGGCGTGCGACCTCGTCCTGCTGGAAGACCAGGACCGCGGCCTCTGGGACCGCGCCCGCATCGCCGAGGCCCGCGGCCTGATCGAGACCGCCATGGCCGGCCGCCGGATCGGCCCTTACCTGCTGCAGGCCGCCATCGCCGCGGTCCATGCCGACGCCCCCAGCCTGGAGACCACCGACTGGAACCAGATCGTCGGCCTCTATGACCTGCTTCTGCGCATCGAGCCCTCGCCGGTCATCGCGCTGAACCGCGCCGCCGCGCTCGGCCTGCGCGACGGCCCGGCCGCCGGCCTCGCCGCCGTCGACGCCGCCATCGCCACCGGCAAGCTCGACGCCTACCACCTGGCTCACGCCGCCCGCGCCGACCTCCTGCGCCGCCTGGGCCGCGCGCCCGAGGCGCGCGAGGCCTATGGCCGCGCCCTCGACCTCGCCCGCCAGCCGGTCGAGCAGCGGTTCCTCCAGCGCCGCCTCGCCGCGCTTAGCGATGCGTCCCAGGCATCACGCGATCCGCCGGACGCAGCCTTGCCCTGACCGCGCCGGGCCCCGATCCTCGCCCCATGGCCGAGTCCGTCCTTACCGCCCACGATCTCAACCGCGCCTTCCTGGCCCGCCAGATGCTGCTGGAGCGCGCCGACCTCGCCCCGCTGGAGGCGATCCGCCGCTTGGTGGCCGTCCAGGGCCAGGCGCCCCGCGCGCCCTTCCTCGGCCTCTGGGCGCGGCTGAAAACCTTCGATCCCGCCGAGCTGCGCCGCCTCATCGCCGACCGGCAGGTGATCCGCGCCACGCTGATGCGCGCCACCCTGCACGTGATGGCCGCCGACGACTTCCTCGCCCTCCGCCCGGCCCTGCGCGGAAACATGCTGACCCGCCCGGCCGACGGTGGCGAGCCCAGCCTCTACCTGCCCGGCGGCCTACGGGTGACGATGGAGGAGCTCGGCCCCATCCTCGACCTGGCCCGCGCCCATTTCGCCGCGCCGCGTCCGTTCGAGAGCCTGCGCGAGGCCGTCGAGGCGGCCGGCCATGGCGATGTCCGCGTCATGGCCTATGCCGCGCGCATCCTGCTCCCCCTGCTCCAGGCGCCCGACGGCGCGGAGTTCGGCTACAAGCCCGGCGGGGATTTCGTGCTCGCCAAGGCCTGGCTCGGCGAGGAGGTCGCGGCCGCGCCCGATCCGTCCGAACTCGTCCGCCGCTACCTCGCCGCCCACGGCCCGGCCACGCCCGCCGACTTCGCCACCTGGTCGGGCGAGAAGGGCGCCGCGCCCCTGTTCGAGGCCCTCGGCGACGAACTCGTCCGCTTCCGCGATGAGCGCAAGCGCGTGCTCTTCGACCTGAAGGACGCCCCGCGCCCCGGCGCCGACGCGCTCGCCCCGCCGCGCCTCCTGCCGGACTTCGACGGCGTCCTGCTCGGCCACCAGGACCGCGCCCGCATCGTCGCGCCGGAGAACCTCGCGAAGGCCATCACCAGCAAGAACCTGCTGGTCCCGCCCGTCCTGCTGATCGACGGCTTCGTCGCCGGGACCTGGCGCCTCGAACTCAAGAAGAAGACCGCCCAGGCCGCCATCACCGCCTTCGGCCCCCTCAAACCCAGGGACAAGGCCGCCCTGGAAGCCGAAGCCCAAGCCCTCCTCAAGACCTTCGCCCCCGAAGCTAAGCCCGACATCACCTTCGCCGAGACTTGAATGAGGAAAACCACGAAAAACACGAAATGCACGAACGCGCCGCCCTTGCGCGCAGCGCGACAGGCAACCCCACCACCACCACCGGACCTGACTCCGTTCGTGTGTGTTCGTGTGGTTCGTGGTTCCAAGACTTCATGCGTTGCGGCCACTGCGGAAGTCGCAGGTTCGAACCACGAACCACACGAACCAACACGAACGCTGGCCTCCTGATAGGTCCGACTTGAACGCTGGTGCGCTACGCGCGCGTCTACCTCGGCCTCGCCGCTGAACGTTCGTGCTTTTCGTGTTTTTCGTGGCTCCGCGAAGCGGCTCTTACGTCGCCACCGGCGTGTAGATCACCAGCTTCAGTCCGGGGTCGTCATTGGCCTGGAAGCTTGCATGATCGAAGACGATCAGCCCGCGCGACGGGTGATGCAGGGTCTTGCGGCCGGAGGCCGGGCGACCGACATCGTGCCGCTCCCACCAGCCGGCGAATTCCGGACAGCCCTCGGCCAGCCGCCGCAGCAGGGCCACGAAGGCCGGGTCGCCGGCCCACAGGTCGTGGGTGGCGCGGAACTGAGCGACCATGCGCTGCGCCTCGCCCGCCCAGCTCGCCCCGAACAGCGCGCGGCTGATCGGATAGGTCAGCATGGCGACCAGGATGTTTCGGTCGCCCGGCGCCAGAGCGTCGAAGCCCAGCACCTCGGCGGCGGCCGCGTTCCAGGCCAGCAGATCGCGCCGCCGCCCGGTGACATAGGCCGGCTGGCTCAGGCTCTCGACCAGCCGCACCAGGCTGGCCGGCGCCGTCTCGGGCTCGAACCGCCGGTGGCCGCCCCCGCCCGCGAGCGCGCGCAGGTGATGGTGCTCCGCCTCGGTCAGCCGCAGGGCGCGGGCCAGGGCGTCGATGGTCGCCAGCGACGGGGTCACCTGCCGGCCCTGCTCCAGCCGCACGTACCAATCGACCCCAATGCCGGCGAGTTCGGCCACCTCCTCGCGGCGCAGGCCGGGCGTGCGACGCCGCTGGCGGCCCGGCAGGCCGACGGTCTCGGGGGTCAGGCGGTCACGCCGCGCCCGCAGGAAGTCGCCCAGCTCGCGCCGCTTCAGGTCCGCCATGCCGCCTCCAGGATGGGCCTCCCAATCCCAGGATAATACCAGGCCTGAATGAAGCGCGAAACCGCGTGTATGGTCGCTTCATCAGCTTCCGACGAGGTCTCCATGAAAGCCGCTGTCCTGAACGAATTCGGCGTCCCGCTGGACATCCAGTCCCTGCCCGATCCGGTGCTCGGCACGGGCGAGGTGATCGTCGACATCGTCGCCGCCGGCGTCACCAGCTACGCCGCCAACGTCTTCAACGGCTCGCGCGCCTACCTGCTGGAAACACCGGTCGCCCCGGGCGCCGGCGGTATCGGCCGGGTTCGCGCCGCGGGGCCGGACGCGACGAAGCTCAAGGCCGGGGAATGGGTCTATTGCGAGCCGACCATCCGCTCGCGCGACGACGTCTTCAATCCCGACACCATCCTGCAGGGCTGGACCTACCGCACTCCGGCCGCCCTGCCCCTGCACCGCTTCTACCATCACGGCTCCTTCGCCGAGCAGATGCTGGCCCCCACCGAGAACGTCACCCCGATCGGCGAGATCGAGGCGGGCGAGGCCGGCCGCTGGACGGCGATGGGCCGCCTGCTCGTGCCCTATGGCGGCCTTCTGGCCGGCGACCTGCGGGCCGGCGAGGTCCTGGTGGTCAACGGGGCGACCGGTGGCTTTGGCGGGGCCGGCGTCGCCGTCGCGCTCGCCATGGGCGCCGGCCGCGTGGTGGCCGCCGGCCGCAACGCCCAGGCGCTGGACGAACTCGCCCGCATGCACGGCCCGCGCGTGCGCCCCGTCCAGATGACCGGCGACGAGGCCGAGGACCGCCGCCGCATCGTCGAGGCCGCCGGCGCACCGATCGACATGGTGCTCGACTTCCTGCCGCGCGAAGCGGCGGCCCACCAGGTCATGGCCGCGGCCCTGGCCGTCCGCCACGGCGGGCGCATCATCCTGATGGGTGGCCTCCGCGGCCAGACCGGCGACCTGCCGTTCAACTACAATTGGATGATGCACAACGACGTCACGGTGCGCGGCAAGTGGATGTACGAGCGCGACGCCATCCCGCGCATGATCCAGATGATCCGGGGCGGCCTCATCGACCTCGCCCAGTTCGAAATGGCCGAATTCCCCCTCGACGACGCCAACGCCGCCATCGCCCACGCCGCTGAAAACGCCGGCCCCCGCCAGCTGACGGTGCTGCGTCCAGACCGGTGATCCAACCCGATCCACCCGTGTCCCTTCTCCCCTTGCGGGAGAAGGTGGCCCCGCGGAGCGGGGTCGGATGAGGGGGCTTTCAGAGTTCGCCGAACCTCCTTCCGACAGAACCCACGGACGGGGGAGCAAGACCCCTCATCCGTCGGGCCTTCGCCCGACACCTTCTCCCGCAAGGGGAGAAGGGAACGATTCCTACCGCCGCCCTTTCCGGAAGGGCTCGGGATCGGCCTCGTGCTCGTCGAAGCCGAAGCGGGCGAAGCCGGCCTTCAGCTCGGGGCTGATCGGCGCTTCCAGGATCAGGGTCCCGCGGGACGGGTGCGGCAGGGTCAGGCGCCGCGCATGCAGTTGCAGCTTCAGCCCCGCCGAGAGTTCGGCCGAAGCCTCGGTCTTGTACTTGGGGTCGCCCAGGATCGGGTGGCCCATGGCCAGCATGTGGGCCCGCAGCTGGTGGGTTCGACCGGTATGAGGCCGTAGCGCCATCCAGGTCGCCCGGTTGGCCGCGCGCGAGATCATCACGAACTCGGTCTCGGCCGGCTCCGCGCCCGCCTCCTTGGGATCGGCCGGCACCACCATCTCGCGGTCGCCGACGCCCTTCTTGACCAGCGGCAGCTCCAACACCCCGTCCGACGGCCGCGGCCAGCCCTGGACCAGGGCCCAATAGGTCTTTTCGGCGCGACGGCGCGCGAACGATCCCGCGAGCTTGGCGGCCGCGCCCGGCGTCTTGCCCAGCACCAGCACGCCAGACGTGTCGCGGTCCAGGCGGTGGACCAGCTTCGGCCGCTCCATCCCCTCGCCCCAGGCCGACAGCAGACGGTCGATATGGTGCTTGGTCTTGGTCCCGCCCTGCACGGGCAGGCCCGCGGGCTTGTTCAGCACCAGGACCTCTTCGTCCTCGGAGAGCACCAGGCTCTTGGCGAAGGCGGCGTCGCGGCTGTCGATCTTCTCCCGCTCGCCGGGCTTGGGCGCATCCGGCAGCGGCGGCACCCGGATCTGCGAGCCGGCCGACAGGCGGGTGTCCGGCGTGTCGAGACACCCATCGCCGCAGAACCGGCCCCCGCACCCCACCCTTTCGATCTGGATGTTGGTCATCTCCGGCCACCCGCGC
>CAMFIW010000227.1 GCA_945952355.1 uncultured Phenylobacterium sp.
AGCCAGGGGCCGGCGGCAGGTCGGAATCGCCGAGTTCGACCTTCACCTGGACCAGCGGCACGCCGAGGGTCTCCGCCGTGATCTGGGCCAGGATCGTATAGGTGCCTGTGCCGATGTCGGTCATGCCCTGCAACAGGGTGACCGTGCCGTCGGCGGTGACCCGCACGCCCGCCTTGGCCGGCAGCAGGAAGTTGCCGCGAATGGCGGCGGCCATGCCCATGCCGACCAGGAAGCGGCCGTCGCGCACCTGGCCGGGCTTCGGATTGCGTCGGTCCCAGCCGAACTTCTGGGCCCCTACATTCAAGCATTCGACGAGCTGGCGGACCGAGAACGGCTTGCCGGTTTCGGGATCGACGTCGGGCTCGTTGCGCAGACGAAGCTCGATGGGGTCGAGGCCCAGCTTCTCGGCCAGCTCGTCCATCGCGCATTCGAGACTGAGCATGCCGGACGCCTCGCCCGGCGCCCGCATCGGGCCCGCGCCCGGCAGATCCATCCGCACCAGGCGATGGCCGGTCAGGCGGTTGGGCGCCGCATAGAGGTTGCGCGAGAAATTGGCCGCGTGCTCGGTGAAGGGGGCGTTGCGGGCGCAGTGCGTCACCGCCTCGACGGCGAAGGCGGTCAGCCGGCCGTCCGGCTGCGCGCCCAGCCGCACGCGCATCTGCACGGCGGGACGGTGGATCGTGCCGTGCATCATCTGCTGGCGGCTGTAGGCGACCTTGACCGGACGGCCGATCGCCTTGGCGCCCAGGGCGGCGAGCGTCAGGTCGTCATAGGACTGGCCCTTGCCGCCGAAGCCGCCGCCAATATAGCGCGTGAACAGGTGGACCCGGTCCGACGGGATGGCGAGCGTCTCTGCGAGCGCATGCTGGCCGCCTTTCACCATCTGGATCGAGGTGTGGACCGTGACCTTGTCGCCTTCCCACCAGGCGGTGGTGGCGACCGGCTCCATCTGGACGTGGTTCTGGACAGGCGACCAGTAGGTCTCGTCGATGGTCACCGGCGCCTTGGCGAAGGCGGCCGGGAAGTCGCCGATATGGACGTCTTCCTCGCCCGGCGGCGGGCCGGCCTGCTCGAGGCTGGCGCGGAAATCGACCACCGCGTCCTCGCGCTCGTAGTCGACGGCGATCAGCTCGGCGGCGGCGCGGGCCTCCTCCAGGCTGTCGGCCAGGACGAAGGCGATGGTCTGGCCGTAGAACTCGACGCGGTCCGACGCCATGGCGGGATTGGCGCCGCGCTGGCTGCGCGGGTTCAGCTTCTCGCCGCGCCGGGCCTGGGCAGGCACGGACTGGTGGGTCCAGACCAGATGCACGCCGGGCGCCCGTTCGGCGGCGGCCACGTCGATGGCGGCGACCCGTCCGTGCGGGATCGTGGCCCCCACTACATAGCCGTAGGCCGGCGGCGCGGGCGGCTCGACCTCATAGGCGTAGGCGGCCGTGCCGGTGACCTTCAGCGGCCCCTCGTAGCGATCGACCGCCTTGCCGATCAGGCCCGAGCGGTTTTCGGTGATCGGGTTGGGCGCGGCCCAGTCCTTGACGGAGGTCATGCGCCCCTACCCTGCTTGGCTTCATCCAGGGCCGCGGCGATCAGCCGGCCGACCAGGGTGATCTTGAAGGCGTTGCGGCCCTGGTCCTGGGCGCCCGCCAGCTCGGCCTTCGCGGCCTCGGCGTGCGAGGCGCCGCCGGCCAGCGCCGCCTGGGCTTGGGCCGCGGTCCATGGCTTATGCGCCACGGCGCCCAGGACGACCTGGCCGCCCGCCACCGCCACGCTGGCGAGACCGCCGGCATAGGAGGCCCGGTCGCGCGCCTTGCGATAAATCTGGCCGCCCGGCGGAGGCGGGGGGACGACGACCGAAGTGATCAGCTCGCCGGGCGTCAGCTCCGTCTCGACCTGCGGCGTGGCGCCGGGCAGGCGATGCAGGTCGGCAACGGCCAGCGTGCGACTCGAACCGTCCGTCGTCAGGGTCTCGACCCGGGCCCCCAGCGCCGTCAGCGCCACGGCCATGTCGGACGGATGGGTGGCGATACAGGCCTCGCTGGCGCCGAAGATCGCGGCGTTGCGGTTCAGCCCCCCGATGGCGCTGCAGCCCGAGCCGGGCTGGCGCTTATTGCAGGGCTTGGCGGTGTCGTAGAAGTAGGCGCAGCGGGTCCGCTGCAAGAGGTTGCCGCCCACCGTGGCCTTGTTGCGGAGCTGGGCCGAGCCGCCCGAGACGATCGCTTCGACCAGCACCGGGTAGCGCGCCCGGGCGGTCGCGTCGGCGGCCACCTGGCTGTTGGTGGCCATGGCGCCGATCCTCAGACCTCCGTCGGCGGTGGGTTCGATGGCCGAGAGCGGCAGGCGGCCGACATCGACCAGGTGGGCCGGGGTCTCGATCTCCAGCTTCATCAGGTCGAGCAGGTTGGTGCCGCCCGCCAGGAAGCGGGCGTTGGGGGTCTCGGCCACCGCCTTGACCGCCGCGGCGACGTCGGCGGCGCGCTCGTAGGTGAAGGCCTTCATGCGGGCTCCCCCGCCACGTCGCGGATGGCCGCCAGGCGGCTGGGATAGGCCGAGCAGCGGCAGATGTTGCCGCTCATCCGCTCGCGGATCTCGGCGTCGGTGAGCGCGATGGCGGCGGTGAGATCCTGGGTCGCCTGGCTCGGCCAGTTCTGGGCCGCCTCCTGCAGCATGCCGACGGCCGAGCAGATCTGGCCGGGCGTGCAGTAGCCGCCCTGGAAGGCGTCCTGGGTCAGGAAAGCCTGCTGCAAGGGATGGAGCGCGGCCTCGGTCCCGATGCCTTCGATGGTGGTGACTTCGTCGCCGTCGTGCATGACCGCCAGCGACAGGCAGGCGTTGATCCGGACGCCGTTGACCAGGACCGTGCAAGCGCCGCACTGGCCATGGTCGCAGCCCTTCTTAGAGCCCTTCAGGCCCAGGTGCTCGCGCAGGGCGTCGAGCAAGGTGACGCGGGTATCGAGGTCGAGCGCCCTCGCCTCGCCATTGACGGTGATCGTCGTCTTCAACAGCACGCCTCCCCAAGCGCGGCCGCCCGTTTTCGGCGGCGGATTCGTTCGTTGTCCTGATCAGCTCTCGCCGGGCGCGAGGGCCTTGACCGAAAGGGCGTGCAGCGGGCCCGCCAACTCCTCGGCCAATGTCCGGTAGACCATACGCTGGCGCGCCACCTTCGGCGTCCCCTCGAAGGCCTTGGCTTCGATCACTATGTTAAAATGGCTCTCACCGGAGGCGTTGGCGCCCGAGTGCCCCGCATGCCTGGCGGAATCGTTCTCGATCTCCAGGCGGGTGGGCGAAAACGCCGCGGTGAGCTTGTCGTGAATGGCTTCAAATATGGCGCCCATCGCGATGATCTTCAATTCTTGAAAGGGTCTTTTCCCGCATCATACTTGGGCTATGGCCGGCGCGTTTCAATACAAGCCTAAGTTCGTCGACATCCGGGTCCGACCGCCCTCCCCGGAGGAGGCCGCCCAGACCGATGACGTCTATGCGCTGAAGCCCGGCGAACGGGCTTGCGACCATCCGGGATGCCGGGTGGCGGCGACGGCGCGCGCCCCGAAATCGCGCGACATGCTGAACGAGCACTACTGGTTCTGTCAGCCGCACGCGGCCGAATATAACCGCAACTGGAACTTCTTCGCCGGCATGAGCGAGGGCGAGATTCGCGCCCGCCAGGCCCAGAGCGCCTCCGGCGATCGTCCGACCTGGGAGTTCAAGGCCGGCCGCTTCTCCCGCGAGGCCGCCGCCGCATCCCATGGGTTCGCGCAGGGCAAGGGCCAGGGCTATCGCGATCCGTTCAACCTGTTCGGCCATGGCGGCGGCCGCGCCGCCAACGAGCCGGAGCGGCGCAAGTTGGGCAAGCTGGAGCGCAATGCGCTCGCCGACCTCGACCTGGACGACGACGCCGACGGCGCCAAGATCCGCGCCCGCTACATCGAGTTGGTGAAGCGCTGCCACCCGGACTCGAACGGTGGCGACCGCTCGGCCGAGCACAAGCTGCAGCGGGTGATCAAGGCCTACCAGATCCTGCGCAAGGCCAAGATGGCCTAAGGGCGGGCCGCGAGCGCCGCTTCCAAGGCCGCATAGTCCGCGAAGCCGGTGACCGGTGCGACGAGTTCGGCCCACTTGGCCTCCAGCGCCGCGACCAGGTCATCGCTCAGCTCCTGGCGGCCGGTCGAGCCGCCCTTGCGCACCTTGGCCGAGTCGGCGCCCGGCGGCAGATTGCAGCGCCGCTCGGACTCCAGCCGCAGGATCGCGTCGTCGAAGCGGTCCTTGTGTTCCAGCATGTAGGCCAGCGAAGAGCGTTCCAGCGCGAGCGCGATACGGGCGTCGTCGACCGGCAGTCGACAGAACGCGGCGACTTTGCGGATGGAGGCTTCCGGCTGGGCGTTCATCTGCTCGTAGGACAGCAGTAGGACGTCCGGATTATCGCGCTGGGCCCACCAGGAGTTCAGGTGATGCCAGTAGCCCGACCGCTCGTCCGAGCGGGCGAGACGCATGCGGACGAAGTCGTCGAGCGGGACGGAGCCAGGCTCGATGAACCAGCCGTCCATGAACCGGTAGAGCGAGACCATGGCGTCGCGCGGATCGCGGAAGGCGACGATGTAGCGCGCGCCCTTGGGGACCTCGTCATAGGCGAGATGGCTCTTGAACGCCCGCGGCTCGCCCCGCTGCGGCGCCTCCAGGTCGAGGTTCGCGGCGCGGGCGGTCTCGATCCAGGGCACGACACGGGAGATGTCGTCGAAGTCCATGTCGCCGCCGGTGCGAAGGCAGTGGATGATCTGCTGCAGCCAGGTGGTGCCGCACTTGGCGAAGGGCGAGATGATCACGTCGCTCGATCGCGGGCGGTAGGAGGCGATCGAGGCGCCGATCTCCTCGTCGCGGAACAGCTTGCCCGACACCTCGCCGAACTCGGCAAGGCTGCGCGCGCGGCGCGGCGCCAGATCGTTCATCGCCCCCTCCCCCGAAGGTCGTCTCCTAGACCGGAACCTCGCCGGCCACGGTGGTCCGGTGCATCACCCGCAGATGGCCGTCATAGCCGCCCTCGGCGAACTGGACCGTGCAGCGGTTGTACCACCTCAGCAGCGTATCGGCCGCCCATTTGTGGCGGAAGACGATCTCGTCCTGGGTGATGTGGGCGAAGAGGAAGCCCAGCAGGGCCTGGCTCTCCTTCACCGTGAAGCCCTCGATGCCGACGGTGTAGACCGGGCTGACGAACAGCGCCTTGCGGCCGGTGACCGGATGGGTGCGGACCAGCGGATGGGTCAGCGACTTGTCCGCCTCGTCCGAGACGATGATCTCCATGGTCCGCTTCTCGGTCTCGCGGGCGAAGACGCCCTTGGTCCCATAGGCGCGGGTCGCCGAATGGACGGCGCGCAGGGGCGACAGCATCGCCTTCATCGCGTCGGACAGGGCGTCGTAGGCCGAGGCGCAGTCGGCGAACAGCGTGTCGCCGCCGACCGGCGGGATCACCTGGCCGTGCAGGATGGTGGCGGCGGGGGGCTCGCGCTGGAAGCTCCAATCGGAATGCCAGCCGGCGCCGAAGTTGGTGGCCTTCTCGTCGGGCTCCTGGCGCAGCTCAAGCACGTTGGGATGTCCGGGCATGTGGGCGATGAACGGGGCCACCCCT
>CAMFIW010000228.1 GCA_945952355.1 uncultured Phenylobacterium sp.
GCTATCGGTCATGGGTCGTCTCGAAATGGCCGGGCGAGACCCGCCCGTCGGGGCGAGTCGCGCCGGGAACATAGGTTGTTCGGCGATTGTCCGCATGAAAGAGCGCCGAGGCCATCAGCGAAAGCGCCACCAGCACCACGCCGGCTGCGAACAGCCAAGGCCAGGGGGTCGAGCCCATCGGCCGTCCCGAGCGCCGCGCGATCTCTCGCCAGGCGAACCAGGCGGCGAACGGCAGGGCCAGCAGCAGGCCTCGCTCCAGGACGAGCCTAAGCAACCGCCGCGCCGTAGAGGCGCTGATAGAGCGCCCGCAGGATGCCGGCCGTGGCGCCCCAGATGTAGCGCTCCTCGTGGGTCACGGCGTAGAACCGCCGCACCTCGCCCGACGGGATGGTGCGTTCCTGCTGCTCGTAGCTTGTGGGGTTCATCAGGAGGCCGAAAGGCGTCTCGAAGATGTCGGCCACCTCGTCGGGATTGGCCTTCAGCTCGAAGCCCGGCGAGACGAAGCCCACCACCGGGGTGATCAGGTAGCCGGTGCCGGTCTGGTAGGGCGAGGAGAGCCCCGCCACGGTTACGAAGTCGGGATGGAGGCCGACCTCCTCGTGCGCCTCTCGCAAGGCCGTGGCCCACGGTGTCTCGCCCGGATCGCGCCGCCCGCCTGGCAACGCCACCTGCCCGGCGTGGCGGCGCAGGGTGTCGACCCTCTGGGTCAGCAGCACATTGTAGCCGGCGCCGCGCTCGATCAGTCCGATCAGCACCGAGGCCGGGGTCAGGGTTTCGGGGACGGGGGTCGGATAGGCCGGTGAAAGGTCGAAGTCGGAGGTCGCCCGAGCGCCCTCGCGCTCCTCCAGCGGATCGAGGTGCCGGACGATCCAGTCGCGAAGCTCGGCGGAGGCGACGTCGGCGCTCGCGGGGCTCACAGGACGTGGGCTCCGGCCGGTCCGACCGGGAACCAGGCGCCGTTCGAGGCGACACCCAGGCGTGGACCGTCGGGCGTGTCGCGTTCCTCCGCCAGTTCGACCAGCTCGTAGAACACCGGCCGCGCGATCAGGGCCTCCAGGCCGCGGCGCACGTGAAGATAGGGCCGCGGCTCGCCGGTTTGCGCGTCCATTTCAACGCGGATCTCGTTCTCCGGCCCGGCCTCGACCTCGTCGCCGACATTGGTCAGGAACTTCAGAGCATCGCCCTCGCGGTCGACCCGCACGGCGATGAAGGGCGCGTCCTCGACCGTGATCCGCATCTTCTCGACAGGGGTCACCAGGTGAAAGCCGTCGGGGTCCTTGCGCAGCACCGTCGAGAACAGCCGCACCAGGGCCTCGCGCCCGATCGGCGTACCCTCGTGGAACCACAGGCCGTCCTTGCGGATGACGATGTCGATGTCGCCGCAGTGAGCGGGGTTCCACAGATGCACGGGCGGCAAGCCTCGCCCCGGCGCCTGTTTCGCGGCCGCGATCACCCCTTCCAGTCCCGGTTTCGACTCCGACATGCCCACAAGCTAGGCGCGCTGACCGGCCGGCTCAACCGGAACGCAGGGTCAGGCCGTCACCGGCCCGGCCAGCGGCGCCGTCGCGCCCCAAGCCAGGACCCGGCGCTGGTCGACCGGACCGGGCAGGCGCACGGCCGCGGTCGGGTCGTTCGAGAAGCCGAACCGGCTGAAATAGGGTAGGTCGCCCACCAGCAGCACCAGCGGGAAGCCCGCGGCCGCGGCCGCGGCGCAGGCGCGGCTCACCAGCACGCCGCCGGCGCCGTACTTCCTCTGGTCGGCCTCGACAGCCAAAGGCCCCAGGAAGATCGCCGGCGTGTCGCCGATCCGGATGCGCCACATTCGCACCGATCCCACCAGCCGATCGCCCTCCCAAGCGCAGAACGACATGTCGGGGCGGAACTCGGCGAACTCCCGCACGCGCTCGGAGACCTTGGCGAAACGGCCGGGGCCGAAGGCGTGCTCCAACAGGGCCTCGATCTTGGCGTCGTCGGCGGATTGTTCGGAACGGATGTCAGTCGCCTGGGGCGCGGACGTCTGGGCGATCATGGGGAAGGTCTTCTAACGGCGGATGGCGACGATCCCGCGACCGTGTTCGGTCCCGGGGCGGAAGGTCAGGCGGCGCGGCTGGCGCGCCCGGTTCGTCGCAGTTCCCGCATGGGAGAAGACCCGGCGTTGTCGGAGGCCGCGCACATAGGGCCAAGCCGCGGGCGCGTCAATGAAAACAGCTAGAGCCAGTTGCGCGGCCAGGCCCGCCCCAGCGGCCGAACCTCGCGCGGCAGGAGCCCCTTCTTCTTCATCCGCGCCGGCGTCAGCGCGCCGAGAGCCTGCACGGGCTCGACCCCCTTCACCGGGCTCGAGGCTATGCCGCCGATCAGGCTGGCGGCGTCGATGGCGGTCCATTCCGCCTTGGCCCTGTCCTCATGGCCGACCGCGAAGAAGTGGCGCACCGGGGCGGCCTCGCCGCTCAGTTCCACCATCACCCCGATCACCCAGCCCGACATGGCGTCCTCCAGCCCCTCCCCCCATGCAGGGATTCGCTTGCCAAGCCGCCATGTGGAGCCGAGGTTCGCGCGCCACAAGGGAGCGAACGCCATGTCTCGGATCGAGGTCGTCGAGTACACCGACTGCGTCTGTTCGACCGCCTGGGGCGCCGAGCCCTTGCTGCGCCGGCTGGACTGGCGGCACGGCCACCACCTGGCCTGGCGCAAGGTGATGGGTGGCTTGGTCGGGAACGCCGCGACCGGCAAGGAGGGCTGGGACCGGGTGAGCGCCGCCGAGCCGATGCGCGCCTACTGGAAGCGGGTCTGGCGGCTGACCGACATGCCCTACCCCAACCCGATGAACCTGATGCTTCAGTCCACCGACCCGGCCGGCGCGGCGGTGAAGGCGGCCGAGCTGCAAGGCCAGGAGATCGCCCACGCGGTCCTGCGCCGCTTCCGCGAGCGGATCTTCGTCTTCGGGATCGGCCCTCAGACGCCCGACGAGTTCGAGGCGGCCACCAGAGGCGTGCCCGGCCTCGACCAGGCCCGATGGCGCGCCGACCAGGCCCGGCCGGAAGTGGCCGCCGCCTATCGCGCCGACTGGCAGGAGACCCGGGAGCCGAATGACTACGTGCGGAACCTGAAGCACGACAGCCCGATGAACGGCGAGCTGAAGCACTCCGAGGGTCATGACCGCTACGCCCTGCCCACCCTGATCTTCAGGGGCGCCAAGGGCGATGTGACCGTCGCCGGCTGGGTTCCCTACGAGGGCTACGAGGCGGGGCTGGAGGCCGCCCTGCCGGGCGCCACGGCCGACCCGAGGCCCGATCCGACTCCGGAAGAGGCCTTCGACCGCTGGCCGGTCCTGACCGCCAAGGAGCTCGCCGTGCTTTGCGGCGAGGACGCCAGGCCGCCGGCCGGCGTGGTCGCCTACGACTGGGGCGACGGCCTGGTCTACTTCACCGTCGCCGACGCCAAAGCTCGCGGTCTGGACGCCACGGTCGCCGCCTAGAACTCGAACCCCACCCGGGCCTTCAGATGGGCCCGAAGGGCATCTTCCAGGGCCTGTGGCCAGGTTCCGCCAGCCCGCGCCAGCATGGTCCGGGCGCGGTCCAGGATCAGCGGCGCCAGCGCGGCGTTGGACGCCATGATCGAGGCCTCCGTCGGCCCGATCGGCGGCAGTCCAGCCAGGGTCTCGATATCCTCCGCCGGAAGGATGCGCTTCAGGTGCAGGGCGCCCGGGGGAAGCTGCGGCTGGGTGTCCATCACCATCAGGCTGATGAGCTGGTTGCGCAGCAGACCTATCCCGGTGACCGCCACCGCCCAGTCCGAGCGGCCCGCGACCACGTGGAGCAAGCCCAGGATGCGCATCGTCTCGACCGCTATGGCCTCGATCTCCTCCGCCGACGGGACGCGTGGCGGCAGCATCGGCGGCAGGCTATTCCAGACCTCGGCCTTGTCGACCAGGGCCCTCAGCCGCGCCTGGGAACCGACAACCCGACCCGGCACGGTGATGGTGAAGTCGAACCGCACCCAGCCCTCCCCCACCGCGGTGAACAGGGGCTGGCCGGGATAGGGCGCGCGCCAGATCAGCAGGGGAACCAAGTCCTCGGCCCAGGCCCGCGCCTGGGCGACGAAGGCGGGGTGGTCCTCCGGCGCGAGCACCAGGATCATATCGGCGTCGCTGAAGGCGTCGCCCTTGCCCGTACCCAGGCTGCCACCCAGGAATAAAGCCGCCACCCGTTCGTCCGCCCGCGCCTTGGCCGTCACGGCTTCGATGAATTCGTCCCGCGTCATGTGAGCCCTCCACTGCGGGGCGCACCTTGGCCGTACCCGCCCGCGCGCTCAAACGACCAAATCGCGCGGCGCTTGTGAGTTTCGGTCGCGAATGCGAGCCGCAAGATCATTGCGGCGCTTCCCGGCGCGCGCCATGCTGGCGGCTCCATGACAGACGAAGCCGTCCCCGAAGTCCCGCCTGAGGACCTGTCCGTCCGCGCGCTCCTGAAACGTCGCGATTTCATGATGTTCTGGACCGCGCGGGTGGCCGCCACCCTCGGCGTGCAGATCCAGAGCGTGGCGCTCGGCTGGCAGATGTACGCCGTGGCCCGCCAGACCATGGACGTGAAGCAGTCGGCATTCTTCGTCGGCATGATCGGCCTGGCGGCCTTCGTGCCGGTCTTCCTGCTGGCCCTGCCGGCCGGCGAGGCCGCCGACCGCCACGACCGCAAGAAGATCCTGATGTGGTGCTATCTCGGCGAGATCAGCACCGCGGTGATCCTGGCCTGCGCCGCCCTCTTCAACTTCGCCTCGATCCCGCTGCTGCTGGCGCTGTCGGCCCTGTTCGGCGCCAGCCGCGCCTTCATGGGACCGGCCTCCACGGCCATGGGCCCGATGCTGGTGCCCAGGTCCCTGCTGCCGCGCGCCATCGCCTGGAACTCGCTGGCCTGGCAGGGCGGCTCGATCCTCGGCCCGGCCATCGGCGGCCTGCTGGTCGCCAAGGGAGCGGGCCTCTCCTACAGCGTGACCACGGCCCTCTATCTGCTCGCGGCGCTCTGCATCCTCACCATCCGCGAGAACACACAGCCGGTGGTCAATCCGGGCTCGCGCTGGGACCTGATGAAGGAGGGCATCGGCTACGTCTGGACGAACAAGATCGTGTTCGGCGCGATCTCGCTCGACCTGTTCGCCGTCCTGCTGGGCGGGGCGACCGCTCTTCTCCCGGTCTTCGCCCGCGACGTGCTCCACGCCGGGCCTCAGGGCTTCGGCATCCTGCGCGCCGGCCCCGCCATCGGCGCGACCCTGGTGGCGATGATCCTGGCGTCCAATCCGATCCGCAGACATGCGGGGGTGATCATGTTCTCGGGCGTCGCGGTGTTCGGCGCCGCCACCGTGGTCTTCGGCCTGTCGCGCTGGCTGCCGCTGTCGGTCCTGGCCCTGGCCATCCTGGGCGGCGCCGACATGCTCAGCGTCTATGTCCGCCAGACCCTCGTGCAGATCGTCACCCCCGACCAGGTGCGCGGCCGCGTCGCCGCCGTCTCCTCCCTGTTCATCGGCGCCTCCAACGAGCTCGGCGAGTTCGAGAGCGGGGTCGTGGCCCGCTTCCTGGGCCCGGTCGGGGCGGCGATTTTCGGCGGCGTCGGCGCGTT
>CAMFIW010000229.1 GCA_945952355.1 uncultured Phenylobacterium sp.
GATTGGGCCTGGACGAACCCGGTCGACGGGTCGGTCTGCAGGGCGTTGTCCTTCTTCACGTCGAAGATCGACGCGGTCAGCGAGGCGCGGTTGCCTAGCACGCCGACCTTGGCGCCGGCCTCCCAGACTTCGCTCTCCTCGGGCGCCAGGTCCTTGGCGGTCAGGGCCACAGCCGTGCCCGCGCCGACCACAGAGGCGCCCTGCGGGGTCTGCGACTTGCCCCAGGAGACGTAGTAGGTCTGGCTGTCGGACGGCTCGTAGACGACGCTGAGGCGCGGACTGGTGAGGTTCGACTTCACCTTCAGCCCGCCGACCGGCGCTTCCAGGCCGTTCATCTGCAGGGTGTCGAGCTCGGCCGAATAGCGCTCGTAGCGGAGCGAGCCGATGATCGAGAGCTGGTCGGTCAACCACAGGCGGTCGGTCAGGAAGACGCCGAGATCGGTCGCCTCGCCCTCGGTCTTCAGCGCCGCCGTGCCGGCGAAGTTGGTCGAGACGCTGCCGCCCAGGACGTTGGTGGTGCAGTTGGCGGTTCCGACGCAGGTGATGTTCACGCCCGGGATCGGACGAAACACCGTGTAGCCCGCGGGGACGTTCGGGTTCGGATTGACCAGCGGGTGCGGAATATTCGGCTGCGAGGTGACGCCCGACGGCAGGGTGTAGCCGAAGAACTGCTTGTCGTTGTGCTGATAGGAGACGTCGGTCCCGACGATCAGCTGGTTGCGCAGGCCGCCGAACTTCAGGTCCATCCGGGCGGTGGAGATGTTCTGGACGCCCCAGCTGTCCTGGTCGTACGGACCGGAGCCGCCCACGCCGCCGTAAGCTTCGGTGGCCGGGTTGTTGTCGAACAGGGCCGTCGTGCAGGCGGCGTTGCACTGGTCGGTCGTCGTGTACTGGAAGTAGCGCGAGTAGGCGCCGACCCGGCTGTCGGAGGTGAAGGTCAGCCAGTCGTTGGCCTTGTGGCTGAAGCGCGCCGTCAGGATGTCGGCGTCCGTTCGGTCGGTGTCGCCATTGAAGCCCAGGAAGCTCGAACGCTCGACGCCCACGCCGTACTCGCTGGCCGGCATGGCGATGATCTGGCCCGGCGGCTGGACGATGGTGATGCCGTAGTCCGGCACCCGGCGATCGTGCTGGTGCAGGTAGCTGAGCGTCAGGCTGGTGTCGGTCCCCAGGCCGAAGCCGACCGAGAGGGCCGCGCCCCAGCGCTCCGACTTGATCTTGTCGCGGTCCACCACGCCGGTGGAGTTGGCCATCAGGTTCAGCCGCACCGCCGTCGTGTCGTTGATCACGTGGTTGATGTCAGCCAGGCAGCGATAGTAGTCGCCGTTGCCGACATAGGCGTCGAGGCTGGTGAAGTCCTTGAGCTGCGGGGCCTTGGAGACGGTGTTGATCACCCCGCCGGTGGTGCCGCGGCCGAACATGGCGCCCGACGGACCCTTCAGGACCTGGACTTCCTGATAGTTGAAGCTGTCGCGGGTGTAGACGCCGAAGTCGCGCAGGCCGTCGATATAGACGTCGTCCTTGGAATCGAAGCCGCGGATCTTGAACTGGTCGCCGTTGAGCGTGCCGCCCTCGCCGATGGCGATGGTGATGCCCGGCACATTGCGCAGGGCCTGCTCCAGGCTGGTCACGCCCTGGTTCCTGAGCTGGGCCTGGTTCACGACGCTGATCGCCTGGGGGGTGTCCTGCACCGTGGCCGGCATGACCGACAGGCCGGTATTGGTGTCGAGCGCGCTCTTCTGCCCGGTGACCGTGACGCCCGAGACCTCGGTCGCGCCGTCCGCGTCCGCCGCAGCGTCGGCCGAGTGGGCCGCGCTCGCCAGGCCCGCCGAGGCCGCCAGAGCCGCTGCGCCGAGCCGGTAGGCCCGCTTCTTCCGATAGGCGACGACGCCGCCCCCAACCCCGATCATGAACCCTCTCGCCCACGCTGAACTGATATTGCGAGGCGTTCTTAGTTGCAGCTTCACGGGATGGCAATGCGAGTCATTCGCAAATGCAGCGAAAACGACACGGAACCGTGGCGGCCCGCCCTCTTCCGGCCTTGCCAAGCAGCCGGGGCGGACCAGACTTCCAGCCAGAGCACCGGGAGAAACGCAGATGGAATTCGAGACGGTCACCTACGAGACGCGAGGCGAGGTGGCGATCGTCACCCTGAACCGGCCGGACAAGCTTAACGCCATCAACGCCGACCTGCGGCGCGACGTCGGTGACGCCTTCGCCTGGGCCCGGGCCGACGACGCGATCCGCGCCGTGGTGATGACGGGGGCCGGGCGCGGCTTCTGTTCCGGGGCCGACCTGACAGGCGTCCCGCCGACCCCGGGCGCGGACCAGAACAGCCGTCTCGACGACATGGGCTGGGTCGGACATTGGGCGCGGCTGTTCCACGACTTCGACAAGCCGCTGATCGGGGCGATCAACGGAGTCTGCGCCGGGGCCGGCATGAGTGCTGCCCTGGCCTGCGACGTCCGCATCGGCTCGCCCGCCGCCCGCTTCAAGACCACCTTCGTCGAGCGCAGCCTCTCGCCGGATTCCGGCATGAGCTGGTTCCTGCCGCGGATCGTGGGCTATGCGGCCGCCGCCGACCTGATCATGACCAGCCGCATGGTGGAGGCCGACGAGGCGAAGAGCCTCGGCCTGCTCAACCGCATCGTCGAAGGCGACCTGATCGAGGCCGCCTTGGCCTATGCCCAGGAGATGACCCGCTGGCCGCCGCTGGCGGTGCGCATGGCCAAGAAGGTTCTGCAGCACAACCAGGAGGCCGACCTGGCCTCGGCGCTCCGGTACGAATCCGTCGGCCTCGGCTTCGCCCGCCGCGCGGTGAACGACGCACGGGAATCCCTCGCCTCGTTCCGAGAGAAGCGCAAAGGCGTCTACACGGGGACCTGATTTCGGCCCATAAGGCGGCCGGAACATTCTGGAGACCCGCCATGGCCCTCGACACCGCCGCCGACGCCAAGACCTTCGACTGGGAAGATCCGCTGGACCTGGGCTCCCGGCTCTCCGAGGACGAGCGCATGGTGTGGGACGCCGCGCGCAGCTATGCCCGCGAGAAGCTGTTGCCGCGGGTGGTCTCGGCCTTCGCCGAGGAGCGGTTCGACCGCGAGATCATGAACGAGATGGGCGCGCTGGGCTTCCTCGGCCCGACGCTGCCCGAAGAGTACGGCGGCGCCGGGGTCAACCACGTGGCCTATGGGCTGATCGCCCGGGAGATCGAGGCGATCGATAGCGGCTACCGCTCGGCCATGAGCGTGCAGTCCTCGCTGGTCATGTACCCGATCTACGCCTTCGGCTCGGAAGAGCAGAAGAAGCACTACCTCCCGGGCATGGCGCGCGGCGAGATCGTCGGCTGCTTCGGCCTGACCGAGGCCGACGGCGGGTCCGACCCCGCCTCGATGCGGACGGTCGCCCGCAAGGCGCCGGGCGGCTACAGCCTCTCGGGCGCCAAGATGTGGATCACCAATGCTCCGATCGCCGACGTGGCCCTGGTCTGGGCCAAGCTCGACGGCGTGATCCGCGGCTTCCTGGTCGACCGCGGCTCCAAGGGCTTCGAGACCCCGAAGATCCAGAACAAGCTCAGCCTGCGCGCCTCGGTCACCGGCGAGATCGCCCTCGACGACGTCTTCGTGCCTGAGGACAAGATACTGCCGAACGTCAGCGGCCTGCGCGGCCCGTTCTCGTGCCTGAACAAGGCGCGCTACGGCATCGCCTGGGGGGCCATGGGCGCGGCGGACTTCTGCCTGCACGCCAGCCGCGAATACACCCAGACGCGCAAGGTGTTCGGCAAGCCGCTGGCCGCGCGCCAGCTGATCCAGAAGAAGCTGGCCGACATGCAGACCGAGATCGCGCTGGGCTTCGAGGGCGCCCTGGCGCTCGGCCGGCTGATCGACCAGGGCGCCTGGGTGCCGGAGGCCATCAGCCTGATGAAGCGCAACAACTGCGGCAAGGCGCTGGCCATCGCCCGGGAGGCGCGCGACATCCACGGCGGCAACGGGATCAGCGGCGACTATCACGTGATGCGCCACGCCGCGAACCTGGAGACGGTGAACACCTATGAAGGCGCGCACGATGTCCACGCCCTGATCCTGGGCCGCGCCATCACCGGCGAAAACGCGTTCTAGCACCTCGCATGGCGGGCCGATCGTCGCGGCCGGCCCGCCGCGAACCTTGAGTTCACCTTTGGCGTGTAGCGTCCTCCCTGGGAACTGGGGGCAGGCCATGGGTGAAGTGCGTCCGCACGACACGCCGACCGACCGGCGGGCCATGATCGACTGGCTGTTCGACAACGGCCGCGAGATCCTGTTCGTCATCGGCCCCGACAAGCGTTTCCGGCTGGTGAGCCCCGCCTTCACCCGCGCCACGGGCTGGACCGAGGCCGAGATTCTGGGCCGCTCCACCCGCGACATCATCCACCCGCACGACCATTCCGAGGTCGACCTGCAACTCGCCGACCTGGCCGAGGCGGGCGAGGCGAAGAGCATGTCTCGCGTGCGCATGAAGGACGGCGGCTGGCGCTGGTTCGCCGGCCGGGCGCACCTCGCCCAGGACGGCGGCATTATCGGGCTGGCCCGCGACGTCACCGAGGATCGCGCCCGCCTGCTGGAGCTGGAGGACGTCCGCAAGACGCGCCTGCTGCTCTCCGGGGCCGCCGGAGTTGGCGCCTGGACCTACGAGCCCACGGAAGGCCGCGTGGCCTGGTCGGACGACATCTGCGCGATCACCGGCTATGCGCCCGACGAAATCTCCAGCCCCGAACAGTTCGCCGAGGCCCTGCATCCCGAGGAAGCCGAGGTCGTCGAGCGCATGTTCGCGCAGGGGGTGGAGACCGGCGAAGGCGCGAGCTTCGAGCACCGGATGCGCCACAAGGACGGGACCTGGGCCACCTGGCGCGCGACTTTCCGCTGCGAGCCGCGGCCGGGCGGGGTCTTCGCGCTGAACGGCATCTCCCAGCACATCACCGAACTGGTCCAGGCCCGCGACGCGGCGCTACAGGGCGAACGCCGCATCCGCCAGCTCGTCGAGGCGGCTCCCTTCGCCGTCGCCATGTTCGACATGGAGCTGCGCTACCAGGTGGCCAGCGCCGCCTGGCGTCACGCCTTCAGCCTGAACCATCGGCCCTATCTGGGGCTGAGGCTGCAGGAGGTGTTTCCCGACATGCCCCGGCGCTTCCTGCGCGCCCAGGCGCGGGCGCTGGAAGGCCTGCCGACCTCGGTCAAGGAAGACCGCTTCACGGACAGCCAGGGCGGCAGGCACTGGATCCGCTGGGAGGCTCGGCCGTGGCGTGACACCTCCGGCGAAATCCTCGGCATGCTGGTCTATGTCGACGACATCTCCGCCGTGGCCAAGGCCAAGCACGAGGCCCAGACCAATGCGCGCCGCCTGAAGGTGGCGCTGAATGCGGCCGACGCAGGCGTCTACGAGATCGACCATCGGGCACGCACCTTCTGGTCCAGCCCGGAGTTCAAACGGCTCGCGGGCCGGGCCTCGCGCAGCTACGCCAATGCGGTGAAGCTGAAATTCCCAAACTTTCATCCGGACGACATGGAACGGGTGCGCCAGGCCTTCCTCGAC
>CAMFIW010000230.1 GCA_945952355.1 uncultured Phenylobacterium sp.
CGGGCTCCTGCTCGCTAAGATGCGGCCGCATCCAGATCCGCTCGCCATCCCCGCGCGTGGCCTCGGCGAACAGCCGCCCCGATCCGTCCCCCCGGTTCAGCACCTTCACCAGCACGCTGCCGGCCCTCGCATCGCCCTTGCGCGCCACCACCGCGAAGCCGCCGCCCAGTTCGACCCTTCGGATCAGGGCCGCGACCCAGATGTCGGTGGACAGCATCATGGCGCGGTCGGAGACCCTCGTTAGCGGAACTTAAAGGCCGGTACGCCTAAGGTTTGACAATCAGGTTCTCGCGAACCGAACGAGAAATACAAGACCGCATGACGCGCCCGCACAGAACCGTGCGTCGCCCGCTGTGTCGAGGGATGGGGGTCATTCTGGGGGCGTGGCTCGCGGCCGCGCCTGGACTGGCGAACGCCGGCAGCCTGGACCTGTTCTACGAACGCACGGTGATGACCGCAGCCGACGCCAAGTGCGGCCTCTTCACGCCGCAGGTCGGCTCGGCGCTCGCGGCCGCGCGCGCGCAGGCCCGGGGGGCGGCCCAGCGCGCCGGCGCCGACAAGGCCAAGCTCGTCCAGACCGAACTGCGCGCCAAGGCCAAGGTCCAGGCCACACCGTGCGAGTCCCGCGACATCATCGTGGCCGCCGGCCGTGTCCGCGACGCGTTCGAAGGCTATGCGCGGCTCATCCGCATGGACTATCCCGGCGATCAGTCCGTCTGGCGGGCCGACCGCAGTTCCAGCGCCACCGCGGTCCGTTGGCGCCTGGCCCAGGACCAGTCGCCGGGCGGCGACCGCATGGTGTTCGGCCTCGCCGGCCGCGAAGGCGCCAACGCCGTCATGGCGGTGGTGCGCTTTCGCGACGGCGCCGCGCCATATGCCGCCCGCCTGGTCATGCGTGACGACGACGTGACCAGCGGCCCCTATCTGAACCAGCGCGGCGCACGGCTCGCCAAGACCCCCCTCGCCCAGCGGCTCGCTCCGCCCGGCGCCCAGGTCGCCTTCGCGGCCGAAGCACGTAGTCGCGCCGGCGTCGATCTGCTACCCAAGGACATGGCCTCCGGTTGGGCCTTCCGCTTCCCGCCGGACGCCGCCCGCACCCTGGCCACCCTCGATCCGCGCGAATCCATCGCCGTCGACTTCCTGTTCTCGGGCGACACCACCCGTCGCATCTATGTCGAGGTCGGCGACTTCGCCGCCGGGCGCGCCTTCCTGCAGGTCGCCAGCCGCTAGGCCCTGGACGCGGCGCGGATTTCGCCCTCCCCTTCGGCCCGCAATCGGAGGAGCAACGCAATGAATCGACCCGCCCTGCCCTGGGACGGCGGCTGCCGCTGCGGAAAACTGCGGTTTCGGATCGCCGCCCCGCCGATGCTGACCATGGCCTGCCACTGCACGGGCTGCCAGCGCATGACCGCCAGCGCCTATTCGCTGAGCCTGGCCGTGCCTACCGAAGCTTTCGAGATCACCGCCGGCGAGAGCGTGCTCGGCGGCCTGCGCGGCGACATCGCCCACCATCACTGTCCGCAGTGCATGAGCTGGGTCTTCACCAAGGCCAAGGGCCTCGACTGGTTCGTCAACGTCCGCGCCACCATGCTCGACGACGCGACCTGGTATTCGCCCTTCATCGAGACCTGGACAGCCGAGAAGCTCTCCTGGGCCTCGACCCCGGCCGTCCACAGCTTCCCCGAATTCCCGACCTTCGACCAGTATGGCGAACTCACCAAGGCCTTCGCCGAGGCGGGCTAGCCCAACCCAATCCGCTCATCCCCGCGAAAGCGGGCCCCCAGACCCTATGGCTCTGCGCCAAGGCCGAAGGCCTCGTCTGACCGCAGAGATCGCAGAGGGTTCGCAGAGCACGCAGAAACGCACAGTCCCTCTGCGAACCTCCGCGCCTGCTCTGTGTCCTCTGCGGTTAAGAGCTGACTCTCCGTCAAGCTCAGAGCTTGAACGGCTGGACGCCTACGCCTCGACCTTCGTCGCCTGCATCACCGGCATCCGCACAATCGCCGTCGCGCCCTCGCCGAGCTCGCTCTCCAGCCGAAGTTCGCCGCCGTGCAGTTCGGCGAAGGCCTTGACCAGCGACAGCCCCAGCCCCGTGCCCTCGGCCTTGGACATCCCGTCGGCGGTCTGCTCATAGGGTCGGCCGAGCCGGGCCAGGTCCTCCGGCGCGATACCGGGACCGGTGTCGGAGACGATCAGCTCCAGCTCCGGTCCGTCCGCCTGGGCGGTGACGGTCACCACCCCGCCCTTGGGCGTGAACTTCAGCGCGTTGGAGATCAGGTTCAGCGCGATCTGCTTCATCGCCCGGCGGTCCGCGCTGACCTCCAGCGCCTCGCGCGGCACCACGCCGCGCAGCGACACCCCGGCCCGGTCGGCCTGGCCGCGCATCAGGCGCAGCACCGCATAGACCGCGTCGCGCGCGTCGAACTCCTCGCGGTGCAACTCGAACCGCTCGGCTTCGATCTTCGACATGTCCAGCACGTCGTTGATCAGTTCCAACAGGTGGCCGCCGGACTCGTGGATCAGCTCGGGATACTCGGCGTAGCGGTCCGGCAGGGCGCCGAACAGCTTCTGGCGCATGATGTCGGCGAACCCCATGATCGCGTTCAGCGGGGTGCGCAGCTCGTGGCTCATATTGGCCAGGAAGCGCGACTTGCCGGCGTTCTGGGCGTCGGCGTCGAGGCGTGCGCGCTCCAGCTCGGCCTCGCGCTGGGCCTGATGGCGCACGTCGCGCACCGCCCCGACCAGCCGGCTTGCATTGGCCCGGCGCAGCACCAACTCAAGCCCGCCCGGCGCGCCACCCTCGCCAGAGAACCGCACCAGGGCCGAGCCCGTCTCCAATGCATGGGCCACGGCCGCCTGCACGCGGGCGCGATCGGCCTCGGCCGAAAGCCGGGTGATCTGATGGTCCACCAGCCCGCCCGCGCCGCGCACGCCGAGCGCCTGGCCCCAGGCGCCCAGCACTCGGCCGCCCGGATTGATCGCCACCAGCAGGTCCGGCTGTTCGGAAAGCGCGTCGCGCATCTGGGCGGTCGACCGGCGGGCCTCGATCCGCTCGCGCTCCACCTCGCGCTGCAAGGCCACCAGCGCCACGCCCAGGGCCGCGCAGGTGGAGGCCAGGGCGATGGTCCCCAGCGGCCAGGCCAGGGCGAACTGCGGCGGGTGCGGCAGATAGAGAGTGAAGGTCGCCAGCAGGGACAGGGCCAGCGCTCCGACCGCCAGCGCCGCGCCCAGGGCCAGGCGCTGCGGCTTGGCCATGGCCGCGGCCGCGGCCATCGGCGAGAGCATCCAGACGCCCACCGGTCCTGCCACGCCGCCGGTCAGCAGGGCCGCCACCAGCCCGCAAATCGCCCAAAGGGCCAGGATCGCCGGCTCTGCGCCTGTCGCCCGCGCGCGGGTCGCCGCCATTCCCGCAAGGGCGGGCAGCGCCATCGCCGCCAGGGCCCACAAGGCTGCGCCGTCCAGCGCGATCGGCGAGACCATCAACAGGCCCGCGCCCAGGGCGAGCGTCGCCAGCCAGGCGGCGTTCCACCCGTCCAGGCCCGATAGGGGCGCCCTCGCCGGGGCGGATGCGGCCGATCGGTCGGTCACGCGAATCCTTTGGCGTCCAAGGTTTTCGACTTCAAATCCTAGCGGCCCGCTTGAGTCCCCGCGAGCGCGCACACCCCATGGGCGATGCGCCGCAAACCCATGTCTTGTCAGGGGAAACGCAACGGGCTGGGAAACCAATTCGTAAGCGCCCTCAAATAGGCTCGCGCTTCCACGACCGCAAAGGCGTCGACGTCCCCCATGGCCCAGGCGGCTCCGCGTCACCAGTCCGAGCCCGAACACGATCCGGCGGCCGTCCCCGCCCCCGGCGGCCACGCCGCGCGTCGCACCGCCATGCTCGACGCCCAGAAGCGTTCGTTCCTGCGCATGGTCAGCCACGAGTTGCGCACGCCGTTGAACTCGATCCTCGGCTTCTCGGAGATCATCTCCCAGGAGCTCTACGGACCCGTGGGCGCTCCGCAGTACAAGGAGTACGCCGGCATCATCCGCGCCAGCGGCCAGCGTCTGCTGAAACTGGTCAACCAGGTCATCGAGATCGCCAGGCTCGAAGGCCATGCGATGGATCTCAACCCCCACGCGGAGTCCCTCGACCACGCGCTGGACGACGTGCTCGACGGCCTGCGCGACGACATCCGCGCCCGCGGCACGGCAATATCCGTACTGGACGAGGGCCGCCTGCCTCTGGTCTTCGCCGACGCCCGGGGCCTGCGCACGGTCCTGAGCAACCTGCTCCACAACGCGTTCGTCTACTCTCCTGACGGCGCGCGGGTGACCATCGGCGCGCGCGCCGACGCCGGCCACGTCGAGATCCGCATCATGGACCGGGGGCCCGGGGTCGATCCCGCCGACATCCCTCGCCTGCTTCGTCCCTTCGAACAGGGCGACAACGCCCTGACCCGTCGCAGCGAAGGCGCGGGCCTGGGCCTGCCCATCGTCGACCTGTTGTGCCAGGCCATGGGCGGTCGCCTCAAGCTCGCGACCGCCCCGGGCGAGGGTCTGACCGCGGTGGTGCGCCTGCCGGCCGCCTAAGGCCGTTGCGCGGATCGGCGCCGCCGCCTAAGTGGCGCACATATGGACGTCATCGAAGATCGCCTGTCCGAACTCGCCGATGAGTTCGACCTCCTGGGAGACTGGGAAGAGCGCTATCGCTATGTGATCGAGCTCGGCCGCGAGCTCGCTCCCCTCACGGACGCCGAGCGCAGCGAAGCCAACAAGGTGCGCGGCTGCGCGAGCCAGGTCTGGCTGGTCACCGAGCCCCGGGCGGACGGGACGGTCGCCTTCCGGGGCGATTCAGACGCTCACATCGTGCGCGGCTTGATCGCGGTCCTGCTGCGTCTGGTCTCCGACCGCCCGGCGCGTGAGATCGTGGCCTTCGATTCCAAGGCCGCCTTCCAGCGCCTGGGCCTGGCTGGCCACCTTTCGGCCCAGCGTTCCAACGGGCTGGCGGCGATGGCCGCGCGAATAAAGCGCGACGCAGAAGCCCTGGCGGTCTGAGCCTGGCCTTAGGCCGCGCGGATGCCGCTGACCGATCCGCTCTCGCCCTGGATGCCGACCACGGCGTCGTAGCCGAGGATCATGTCGACATCGACGCCGTTGCTCGCCAGCGGCAGGCGCAACCACAGGATCGACATATGGGCGGCGCCGCGCCAAGCCAGGCTGTGCACGCCGACCGCGGGTCGGCGATCCTCGATGATCTTGGAAAGTTCCTTCCGCCAGTATTCGGCGGCGGCGGTGTTGTAGACGTCTTCCAGGCTGCGGCCGGTGATCTCACGGCCATAGACACCATAGAGTCCGGTGCCGGCCAGGCGGATGCGAAAATCCAGGGGATCGCGCAGGACGTCAATCAAGCTGACGGTCGGCAGAAGACGTTTGAAGTCTTCAGGCCGGATGTCGCGTCGGCCTGGCAACCTTGGACCATGTTTGAGCCCCGCCCAGTAGGCGTAAAGCTGTCTCTTATACACATCTCCGAGCCCACGAGACT
>CAMFIW010000231.1 GCA_945952355.1 uncultured Phenylobacterium sp.
CTACACACTGCATATCGTCGGCAGCGTCAGATGTGTATAAGAGACAGGTATGAGATCGCGTGGTCGTCCCTGAGTCCCTGGTCGAGTCATGATCCGACTGTTCGCCGCCCTGGCCATCCCGGAGGAGATCGCCCAGGGCCTCGCCCGCCGCCAAAACGGCCTGCCCGGGGCCCGTTGGCGGCCGCTTGAGGCGTTCCACATCACCCTGCGGTTCTTCGGCGACCTGCGTGAGGATGTGGCTGCCGACCTCGACACCGAACTCTCCACGGTGAGCCGCGGCGCGCTCGGCCTCGAGCTGGCCGGCGTGGGCGCGTTCGGCGAGGCGGACGACATCCACGCGGTCTGGGCCGGCGTCGAGGAGAACGAGGCCCTGCGCCATCTGGCCAAGTCCAGCGAGACGGCGGCGCGGCGCGCGGGCCTGGCCGCCGACAAGCGCAGCTACCGCCCGCACGTGACGCTGGCCTATCTGCGCCGTCCCGATCCCGACCGCGTGGCCCATTGGATCCAGGCGAACAACCTGCTGCACTCCCCGCCGTTCAGCCTCGACCGTTTCGGCCTCTATTCGAGCTGGCAGACCGACGAGGGGTCGAGATACCGCCTGGAGCGGGAGTATCCGCTGGGTTGAGCCTCAGGCCCGGTGATGCACCGCCTCTTCCTCGGCCAGCGGCTTGTCGAGGCGGTGGACCATCTCCTTGGGCACGACCTGCCAGAACCTCGGCAGGTAGAGATCCCAATCGCGCAGGACACCGGTGGCGAAGGCCGAGCCCGTTTCGCGGGCGTGCTCCTCGACCAGGGCCTTGAGCTCGGCCTCCCAATGCCGCGTGCCGATCCGCTGCACCACCACGCTGTCGCGGTTCAGCATCGGCGCGAAGCGGTCGTGCAGATCCAGCACATAGGCCATCCCGCCGGTCATGCCGGCCGCGAAGTTGAAGCCCACGGGCCCCAGGATCACGACGCGGCCGCCGGTCATGTATTCCAGCCCGTTGGCGCCGCAACCCTCGACCACGGCGATGGCGCCGGAGTTACGCACGCCGAAGCGTTCGCCAGCGACCCCCGCAGCGAACAGCCGGCCCGAGGTCGCGCCATAGAGTACGGTGTTGCCCAGGATGGCGTTCTGCTCCGGCGCGGCGAGCTGGGCCGCGGGCCGGATGATCAGGGTCGCGCCCGAGAGGCCCTTGCCGACATAGTCGTTGGCCTCGCCGGACAGCTCGATGCGCAGGCCCTGGACGGCGAAGGCGCCCAGGCTCTGTCCGGCCGAGCCCTTGAGCTGGACGGTCAGATGGCCCGGCGCAAGGCCGGTCATGCCGAACTTGCGCACGATGTGGGACGAGGTCCGCGAGCCGATGGCGCGGGCCGTGTTCCGCACCGTGTAGGTGAGCTGCATCTTCTCGCCCCGCTCCAGAAGGGGCGCGGCGTCGCGGACGATCTGGGCATCCAGGGTGTCGGGCACCTCATTGCGGCCCTCGACCGTGCAGTAAGGGGCGTTCTCGCCGGGGTCGGCCTTGACCAGCAGGGGGTTGAGGTCGAGGTCGTCGAGGTGTTCGCCGCCGCGCGAGACCTGGCGCAGCAGGTCGGTGCGGCCGACGATCTCGCGCAGGGAGCGGAAGCCCAGCTCTGCCAGGATCTCGCGCACCTCCTCGGCGATGAAGGTGAAGAGGTTGATCACTTTCTCGGGGCTGCCGCTGAACTTGGCGCGCAAGGCCTCGTCCTGGGTGCAGACCCCCACCGGGCAGGTGTTGGAGTGGCACTGGCGCACCATGATGCAGCCCATGGCGATCAGGCTGGCCGTGCCGATGCCGAACTCCTCGGCGCCCAGCATGGCGGCGATCACCACGTCGCGGCCGGTGCGGATGCCCCCGTCCGCGCGCAGCATCACCGAGTGGCGCAGGTTGTTCAGCGTCAGGACCTGGTTGGCCTCGCTGAGTCCCATTTCCCAGGGCCCGCCGGCATACTTGATCGAGGTCTGGGGCGAGGCGCCGGTGCCGCCGACATTGCCCGAGATCAGGATCACGTCGGCCTTCGCCTTGGCCACGCCGGCGGCGATGGCGCCGATGCCCGTCATGCCGACCAGCTTCACGCAGACGCGGGCGTCCGGATTGATCTGCTTCAGGTCGTAAATGAGCTGGGCCAGGTCCTCGATCGAATAGATGTCGTGGTGCGGCGGCGGGCTGATCAGCATCACGCCGGGCGTGGCGTGGCGCAGCCGGGCGATCAGCTCGGTCACCTTGAAGCCGGGCAGCTGGCCGCCCTCGCCGGGCTTGGCGCCCTGGCTGACCTTGATCTCGATCTCGCGGCACTGGTTCAGGTATTCGGCGGTGACGCCGAACCGCCCCGACGCGATCTGCTTGACCGCCGAGTTGGGGTTGTCGCCGTTCGGCAGTGGCTTGTAGCGGGCCGAGTCCTCGCCGCCCTCGCCGGAGACGCTCTTGGCCCCAATCCGGTTCATGGCGATGTTCAGCACGCCATGGGCCTCAGGGCTCAGCGCCCCCATGCTCATGCCGGGTGTCAGGAAGCGCTTGCGAATCTCGTTGACGCTCTCGACCTCGTCGAGCCCGACGGGCTTGGCCGCCGAGCGCCAGGCCAGCAGATCGCGAAGCTGGATCTGCGGCATGCGGCCCATGCCCTCGGAGAACCGCTTGTAGATCCCATAGTCGCCGCTGTCGCAGGCGGCCTGCAGCGTATGGACCATGCGCGCCTCGAAGGCGTGGCTCTCCCCGGCGCGGCGGGCCTTGTAAAAGCCGCCGACCGGTAGGCTGAGCGCGGCCGGGTCCCAGGCCTTGCGGTGCAGTTCGAGCGCCTTGGTCTCCAGACCGGCCAGGCCGATGCCTGAGATCCGCGAGGGCATGCCGGGGAAGAATTCGGCGACCAGGGCGCGGGAGATGCCGACGGCCTCGAAGTTGTAGCCGCCGCGATAGGCGGAGATCACCGAGATCCCCATCTTGGCGATGATCTTCAACAAGCCGCCCTCGATGGCGTGCTTGAAGTTCAGGCAGACCTCGCGCAGCGACAGCTCGCCCGTCAGACCGCGCTCCAGCCGGTCCTGGAAGCTCTCCTGCGCCAGATAGGCGTTCACCGCCGTCGCGCCCACGCCCACCAGCACCGCGAAATAGTGGGTGTCGAGGCACTCGGCCGAGCGGACGATGATCGAGACGTAGGACCGCAGTCCCTTCGACACGAGCCAGGAATGGACCCCGCCCGTGGCCAGGATCATTGGCAGGGCTACGCGGTCGGGGCCACAGGCCTCGTCGGACAGCACGATGGTCGCGCAGCCGCGCAGGGCCGCGTCCTCCGCCTCCGCGCGGATGCGGTCGAGATTGGCGCGCAGGGCGTCGCCGGGCCGGGCTTCCGGCGCCGGAATCGGCATGGTTGCATCGATGACGGCGATGTTGCGGGCGCCGATCTGCTCGCCCAGGCGGTGGTACATGCCGGTGGTGAGCACCGGGCTCTCCAGGACGAAGACATCGGTCTGGGTCTCGTCCTGGGCCAGGATGTTGCCGAGGTTCTTGAACCGGGTCTTCAGGCTCATCACCGACGTCTCGCGCAGGCTGTCGATCGGCGGGTTGGTCACTTGGCTGAAATTCTGGCGGAAGAAGTGCGACAGCGGCCGGTATTGATCGGACAGCACCGCCAGCGGCGCGTCGTCACCCATCGAGCCCACCGCTTCCTTGGCGTCCTCGATCATCGGGGCGAGGATCAGTTCGAGGTCCTCCAGGCTCATGCCGGCGGCGGCCTGGCGGCGCACCAGTTCCTCCCGCCCGTAGGCGCGGGGCTCCGGCCCTTCTCCGATCAGCGGCTCGAGGTCGAGGATGTTGCCCAGCCACTGGTCGTAGGGGTGCAGGCTGGCCAGGCGATCGATGATCTCCTCCTCGCCATAGAGGCGGCCCTCGGCGAGGTCGACGGCGAGCATGCGGCCGGGTGCGATGTGGGCCTTGCGCACGATGCGGCTCTCGTCGACGCGGCACATGCCGGCCTCGGAGCCCATGATCAGCAGGCCGTCGTCGGTATAGGTCACCCGCAGCGGACGCAGGCCCGAGCGGTCCTTGCCCGCCACAACCCAGCGGCCGTCGGTGGCGCAGACGGCCGCCGGCCCGTCCCAGGGTTCCATGACCGCGTTGCAGTAGGAATAGAGCGCCCGGTGCTCCGGCTTCATGGTCTCGACCGAGCGGGCCTGCCAGGCCTCCGGAATCAGCAGGGTCTTGGCCATCGGAGCGTCGCGGCCGGCGCGGACCAGCACCTCGAACGTGTTGTCGAGCGCCGCGGAGTCCGAGCCGCCCGGCTGGATCACCGGCTTCACGTCGTCGCCCATCTCTCCGAAGGCGTCGGCGGCCATGCGGATCTCGTGGCTCCGCATCCAGTTCGCATTTCCCTTCAGCGTGTTGATCTCGCCGTTGTGGGCCAGCATCCGAAACGGCTGAGCCAGCCGCCATTCCGGGAAGGTGTTGGTGGAGTAGCGCTGGTGGAAGATCGCCACGGCGGCGGCGAACCGCTCGTCGGTCAGGTCGGGATAGAACTCATCGATGTGCTCGGCGAGGAACATACCCTTGTAGATCAGCGACTTGGCCGACAGCGAGCAGATGTAGAAGTGCTGGATGTTGGAGGCCGCGACGCGCTTCTCGATGCGCTTTCTGCAGATGAACAGCGCGCGCTCCAGCGCCTCGCCCTCCAGCCCCTTGGGCGGCGAGAGCATGATCTGCTCGATCTCTGGCCGCGTGGCGTTGGCCTTTTCACCGATAACCGAGGTGTCGACCGGCACCTGCCGCCAGCCATAGATGTAGAAGCCGAACCGCAAGGCCTCGGCCTCGACGATGGTCCGCGCGGTCTCCTGGGCGGCGAGGTCGGTGCGCGGCAGGAAGACCTGGCCCACGGCGATCGGGCCGGGGCGCAGCTTGTGCCCGATGGCGGCCACCTGGTCGGCGAAGAAGTCCTGCGGCACCGAGACCAGCACGCCGGCGCCGTCGCCGGTCTTGCCGTCGGCGTCGATCGCGCCTCGGTGCCAGACGCTTTTCAGGGCGCGGATGGCCAGTTCGACCACTTCGCGGCGCGGCTTGCCGTCGAGAGCGCAGACCAGGCCCACGCCGCAGGCGTCCCGCTCCATCGAGGGGTCGTAGGCGCCGCCGGCCATGAGGCGTTCGCGGTTGGCGAGGTAGTGTTGAAGATCGAAGGCCATGTCGGTCACTCCGCCGCCATTGGGGCGGGCTGGCTGAGGTAGCGGTGGATGGCGTCGGCGGCGTCGCGGCCGTCGCGGATCGCCCAGACCACCAGCGAGGCGCCGCGAACGATATCGCCGGCGGCGAACACGCCCGGAATCGAAGTCATCATGCTGCGGAAGTCAGCCTTGACCGTTCCCCAGCGCGAGACCGCGAGGTCCGGCGCGCCGAAGGCCTCCGGTAGGTTCTCGGGATCGAAGCCGAGGGCCTTGATCACCAGGTCGGCCGGCAGGTCGAAGTCGGCGCCGGGAACCTCCTCGGGCGCCTGGCGGCCGCCGGCGTCGGGTGGGCCGAGCCGCATGCGCGCGGCGCGGACC
>CAMFIW010000232.1 GCA_945952355.1 uncultured Phenylobacterium sp.
GCCCAGGGCCAGGCGGGACAGGGCGCGGGCCATGTCGCCCAGGCCGCGCAGCTGCTCGCGCAGGCGCTGGCGATGGCCGCGATGCTCGACGAACCAGCCTACCGCGTCGAGCCGCGCCTCGATGGCGGCGGGGTCGAGCAGCGGGCGGGCGAGGCGTGCGGCCAGAAGGCGGGCGCCCGGCGCCGTGATGGTGCGGTCGATCGCGCCCAGCAGCGACCCTTCGCGCGAGCCGGACAGGCTGCGCTCGATCTCCAGGCTCGTGCGGGTGGCCGGATCGATGGCCATGACGTCGGCCTCGCCCGCGCGGCGCGGTGCGGTGAGCGCCGGAAGCCTGCCGGCCTGGGTGGTCTCCAGGTGGGCCGCGATCAGGCCGAGCGCCGAAATCTCCGCGCCCGAGAGCGCGCCGAAGCCGTCGAGGGTCTCCACGCCATAGAGACGCTTCAGCCGCGCCTCCGAGGCGCCGGGCTCGGCGAGCGCCGAAGGCATGGGCTGGACCACCCCGCCGGCCGAGCGCAGGGCGGCGTTCAGGCCCTCGTCGGAGAACAGCCGGTCGGGGACCAGGATCTCGGAGGGGCCGAGCGCGGCGAGCGCGGATGCCAGGCCGTCGCGCATCACGGCCCAGCATTCGACCTCGCCGGTGGAGAGCTCGACGCTGGCGACCGCGGCCGCGCCGGCGCGCACCGCCACGGCGGCCAGGCGGTTGGCGCCGCGGGCGTCGAGCAGGCCGTCCTCGGTGAGGGTGCCGGGGGTGACGACCCGGGTCAGCTCGCGGCGGACGATCTTGGCGCCCCGCTTCTTGGCCTCGGCGGGGTCTTCCATCTGCTCGCAGACGGCGACCTTGAACCCGGCGCGGATCAGCTTGGCGAGATAGGCCTCGGCCGCGTGGACCGGCACGCCGCACATCGGGATCGGCGCGCCGCCGTGATTGCCCCGCGCGGTCAGGGTGATGCCGAGGGCCGCGGCGGCCTTCTCGGCGTCCTCGAAGAACAGCTCGTAGAAGTCGCCCATGCGGAAGAAGACCAGGGCGTCCGGCTGGCGCGCCTTGGCCTCGAAATACTGGGCCATGACCGGCGTCGCGCCGGCCGCGTCGGGCAAGGTCGGGGCCTGGGAGGGACTCAGGGCGTTCATGATCGGCCCGAAGTTAGCGGCCCCGGCCCACCGCGTCAGCCCTGCGGCCTCTTGAACAGGAGCCTGCGGCTTCCAAGCTGTGGTTAAGTGTGCGCGAGGCGACCTTGGAACACGTGATCTTCCCCGCCGGACCCGACGACGCCCTGGCCCTGGCCGAGGTGCACGTGGCCTCGTGGCGGGAAAGCTATCGCGGCCTGATCGCCGATTCGTACCTCGACCGCATGAGCGTGGCCCAGCACACCCAGCGTTTCTATCGCAGCCTGGTGCGCCTCGAGCCGCACAGCGCGACCCTGGCCGCCGCCGACCGCGACGGGCTGGTGGGCTATGTGGCGGGCGGGCCGTCGCGCAGCCGCCGGCAGGGCGAGGCGGAGATCCAGACCCTCTATGTGCGCCTTTTCGCCCAGCGCGTGGGCCTAGGGCGGCGGCTGCTGATCTCGGCGGCCCGGGTGTTCGCCGACATGGGCGCCCGCTCGCTGATGATCTCGACCCTGCGCGACAACCTGCCGGCCCGGCGCTTCTACGAGCACCTCGGCGGCAAGGCCGAGAGCCCGCGCCAGGAGCCCGGCCCCGGCGGCCTGCTCGATGAGGTGAGCTATGTCTGGCCGGATATCCGGAAGCTGCTGGGGTAGAGCGGCCTCCGCTTCTAGACGCGGCGCCGCGCCGGTGATTGCTATCCGCCCTTTGCGGCAGTCCAGGAGGACCGCTTGTCGGCACACTTCCGCGACATTGGGGACCTAGCGCGTGCGACTCTACCTTTCGTCATTTCGGATGGGCGACGACTTTGGCCATCTCATGAACGCGCTACCGGCTGGCAGCAAGGTGGCGGTTGTCTCGAACGCCGTGGACTTCATCCCTCATGATGATCGGGTCGCCTACGCCCGTAACGTCTTTGACCCAGTTGAGCACTTCAGGTCCTTCGGGCTCGAAGCTTTCGACCTCGACCTTCGAAAATACTTCGATCGTTCCAATGAGCTGGAAGCGGACGTGGCCAAGGTTCAGCTCATCTGGGCGAACGGCGGCAACGCCTTCATGCTCAGGCGAGCGATGGCTCAGAGCGGCCTGGATCGCATCCTGCGCGAACGCGTGACGGCCGGCACGCTCATCTATGGCGGCTGGAGCGCTGGGTCCGTGGTCGCCGGCCCGACGCTTCAGGGCATTGAGATGATGGACGATCCGCACGTCTTGGTTGACGGCTACGCCCCCGAGCCAGTCTGGGAGGGAGTCGGGCTGGTCGATTTCAGCATCGTCCCCCATTTCCAATCAGACCACCCAGAAGCCAAAGCGGCCGCACGCACGGTCGCATGGATGACCAAGAGGGGCCTGCCCTTCAGGGCTCTGCGCGACGGAGAGGTGGTCGTCGCCTAGGTCCTCAACCCACCCGGTGAAGAGGTGGCCAGCGTCCGTTTCGTTCAGCGTCGGTCGCCTGCCATCTTGTGGACATCGAGGCGGTTGAGCTTCGCCCCAGATTCAACCGAGGCTGCGATGGCCACCTTCGTTTTACTGGCGCTCACGGCCGTCTTGGCCCAGGCGCCAAGTGCTCAACCGAAGGCTCCCATCCCCCGTCCGCCTGAGGCCTCCGTCGCTTCTTCACAGACATTAGACGAAGTTGTCATCACTGCTCCCCGTCGGCGGCCTGACCCGCAATACAACGTCGTTGCTGGCTCCGGCGCGCGTGAGTTCGAAGCCGAGGTCGCTCGAAAGGAACAGATGCGTCGGTACCGCGAAACGGGCTCGTTGAAGGACTATCCGGGACTGCGCTGTGCAATGTTCCATCGTTGCTAGAAAGCTGCAGGTCCGCTACCCACCCCCTTTGCCGCCTCTGGGACCATCGGTTCGAGAGGAGCCTACTTCGGGACCTGATCGCTATTCCGGCGCGGTGCTTCCGCCTTGACCGGTGGAATTGCGTTTCAGTCCCCGACTTGCGCTGATCGGGGACAGGAGCGCCATTCTGCGAATGGCGATCCAGTGCCCAAGGCCGCCGCGTCGCTCAATAGCGGGTCACCACGCCCAGCGCCTTGGGGGTCGGGGTGACGATGGTCCCTTTCGACCGCTTCAGCACCCAGTCGACCAGGGTGTTGGCCACCGCCGAATTGCCCGCCTCGCCCGGGCGGCCCTTGTCGGGCGTCGTATCGTCGGCCGAGACGAAGTCGGTGTGGTGCAGGATCGCGACATTGATCTTCGGGTCGAAGGGCGTCACCGCCTTGGCCGCGTCGGTCTGCCAGGTCCCGGTGCGGTTGATCTCCGTATAGTCCGTGACGCCCGGGAACGGATTGCCGCCGACGCCGGCGGTGAAGCCCTGGCGCGCGACATAGACCGGGATATTGGCGATGGCGGCCTTGTCGACGTCGAGCTTCACCCCGTCGCGGTCGATCTTCAGCGTCTTGAACCGGCCGACGAAGTTGGCGTCGTAGTCCCATCGCTCGGACGGGTACCAGTTGGCGGCGATCATGTCGGACGCGTCGATGGTCTTGGTCCCGGCGTCCTTGAAGGCGACCGTGACCGGCCTGATGTTGGAGCGGGCGGGGGCGAAGCCGTTGGAGGCCATCCAGGCCGAGGCCTTGCCGGCGTCGATCGCCGAGCCGCCGTTTCCGCCGCCCTCGACCCAGCCATAGACCTTGTTCGGGTCCAGCATGGCCGCCGACGGCACGCACTTGGGCGGCGGACCCATGGCGCGCGCCGGCCCCGGCGGAGGCGGGGGCGGCGGGGTGGTGTCGCACTTGTCTTCCGTCCCCGGCAGAGGCTTGAAGTCGAGATAGCCGAGGCCCTCGCCCAGGAACTGCAGGACCGGGATCTGCAGGCCGCCGCCGGGGACCGGGTCGGTGTCGAAGCTGGTCCCGGCCCGCGCCAGCCAGGTGAGGCGGACGGCCTTCAGGAAGTCGTCGCCCGGCGCGGGAGCCATGCCGGCCACGCGCAGGGGGAAGATCGCCTCGGCGTTCGGGTCGACGAAGGCGTAGTAGACATTGGTCACCGACTGGCTGGCGGCCGAGGCCGGGCCGGCGATGGGGCCGAGCAGGCCGTTCGGGCCGGTATAGACCGCCGCCTTGCCCGAGCGCAGGTCGGCGACGTGGGCGAAATAGCCGTCGAGGTCGGCCTTGGAAGGTTCGGGCTGGACCCCGGCGGACGGCCCGCCATCGAGGAAGATCAGGCCGGACAGCTTGCTGACGGCGCGCTTGCCGTCGCCCTGCAGGCGGGCGGCGTAGTTCGAGACGAAGCCGCCGCCCTGGCTGTGGCCGGCCAGGAAGATGTTGTGATTGCCGGTCTTCTCGGCGACCAGCGCGATCATGGCGTCGACGTCGCCGGCATAGGCCTGGAAGTCCCAATCGGCCATGAAGGCGAGATCGGCCTGGCTGAGCGGCTTCCACTTCGCCTTGGCGGTGGCGGGACCGACGCGGCCCGGCGCGCCCGTCGTGGCCGATCGCTGGATCGCGTCGGGGCCGAGATATTCGTCGAGGGCGATCCTGGGATCCTTGGCCTTGCGCGCGGCTGTGAGCGCCGTGGTCTCCGCGAGGTTCGCCCCGCGCCGCTGGAGCACCCAGACCTCGACCCGGCACGGTCGGCCGTCGCAGGTGCGCGCCTGCGCCTTGTGGACCAGCTGGCTCGCCAGGAACAGCCAGTGCGCCGGTGTCGAACCAAAGCCCGGCAGGGCCACGATCACCGCATTGGCGGGCTTGGGCGTGTCGCCGTCGGCGGCGGCGCGCAGCCGCAGGAAGGTCGCGGTGTTGAGCGCCTTGGGCGTGCCGGGCGCGGCGTAGCCGGGGATCTGGAGGTATTCGGCGGCCACGTCCGGATAGCCGGGGGCGAGGCTCTTGGAATAGTCGCCGGCCTGCGCGGCTCCGGCAAGGGCGAGCGCGGCCGCGCCCGCCGCGATCAGCGACTTCGATCTCATGAACGTCTCCCCCGATCCGCGCCTCGGAAAGGGCGCGGGCGAACGGGCGGAGACTAGCGTCTGGCCGACGGAATCACGATGCGATTTTTCGGGGTTTCGGTACGGAGCCCTAGGCGCCCGTCACGTCTTCCCAGAACCGCTTGGCCTTGCCGATGAAGTTGGCCGACTTCGGATGCTGCGCCTCGCCGCAGAGCTCGGCGAACTCCCGCATCAGCGCCTTCTGCTTGGCGTTGAGCTTGGCCGGGGTCTCGACGAACAGCTCGACCACGAGGTCGCCGCGCTCGCGCGAGCGCAGGGAGGGCATGCCCTTGCCCTTCAGGCGCACGGTGCGGCCGGTCTGGGCGCCTTCCGGCACGTTGACCTCGATCTTGCAATTGCCGTCGCAATTGTCGCCACCCAGCAGGCAGGGCGCCTCGATGGCGCCGCCGAGGGCGGCCACCGTCATCGGCACGGGAACGGTGCAGAGCAGGTCCAGGC